>JAFYOD010000059.1 GCA_017556515.1 Lachnospiraceae bacterium | reverse complement strand
ATTATGTGACTCCTTTGGTGTTATCAAGGTGTTCATCATTTCTATCCTGATCGCAGTTTCCGGACATGCGTTAGTGCTGACAGGTGCAGCAACTCCGATGATGGCAGGCGCATTGCTCTATGGTATTACCATGCCGCTCTCTACGGTTATGATGCCGATGTTCTGCAGACTGTTCTGGAAGGGTGACACATATGCGAGTGCATATTCTTACGTATCCATGTTTGGTATGCTGATCTCCGCACCGTTTAACTCTATTTTCGGAACATTATACGACAAGACAGGCAGCTACAACATGACGATCATCTTTAGCGGATGTTCGGTATTATTCGTTCTTGTGATGGTTCTGTTACCGAAATTCCTTGTGAAAAAGGAAGCTTAGGAAAACTGCTTCGCAAGTTCGATGAAGGCGTTCATTTCTCTTGTGAGCCACTTATCTTTGTGGTACAGGATCTGACGCCAGATTCTCATATTGAAATTTTTGATCGGCAGGATGCTCAGGCGTCCTGCCGTTACTTCATTTTTAACGGAGAATTCAGGGAGGAAGCTGAGACCTGCATTGTTTTTGAGCATGTTGATAATGAACTCGGTATTTCCGATTTCCAGATAAGGTTCGATTTTTTTATCATTTGCAGCCAGATACCGGTCAAGAACGAAACGGTAGCTGGCATTTTTTTCGGTCAAAAGGAAATGTTCGGATAGGATCTCGTCCAGTTCCAGCGGCTGGTTAGCAGACATTGCCTTTTGGGCATATGGGTGCATGGAAGAAGAGACGAACACGATATCTTCCGGTTCTTCCAGAACTTTTTCCCACCTTTGATCGTAGATGCGCTGGTCCAGAAGATAAACCAGGTCAATGGCATTTTTATTCATGCGGTCCAGAAGCACATCAGGCGAGTCCAGAACAATGCTGATCTTTACATTCGGATGCAGTTCGTGAAAACGCTCCAAAAGAGTTGGGAAAATGGAGGCACAGATGGACTCGATGGTTCCAATCGTAAGGACGCCATTTAATTCTTCTGTTTCGGTTACGGCCGCCTTGGCTTCGGACAAGTCCTTCATGATCGAGATTGCATAATTGTAAAAGATGGATCCCTGGTGGGTCAGGACGGTCTGTTTTCCGATACGGTCGAAAAGATGGATACCAAGTTCTTCTTCCAGGTTTTTAATCTGAATGGTGACAGCTGCCTGAGAATAGCCGAGCGCCTGTGCAGCTTTGGAGAAGCTTTTCAATTGTGCAGCCTGGATAAATGTTTGTATTTCGCGAAGTTCCATATGCGAATTCTCCTTTGTGAATGCTATAAAATGATTTAAATATTTTTAATGATATATTTAAAACGTTAAATTTTACTTTTGGATAACTTTATGATACAGTAGATGTATAAGATGTGCAAGTACGGTTATTTAACATATTTACTTAGGAAGGAAGGTATTTGGAATGCTGAAGACAGATGTAAAGTATGGTGCTTATGTAAAAATCCTTGAGGAAGAACTGAAACCGGCTATGGGCTGTACAGAGCCGATCGCGCTGGCTTATGCAGCAGCAGTAGCTCGTAAAGTATTAGGTGAGATGCCGGAGAAGGTGGCAATTGGTGCAAGCGGAAGTATTATTAAGAACGTAAAATCTGTTATCGTTCCGAATACAAACCGTCTGAAAGGTATTCCGGCAGCAGCTGCAGCAGGTATCGTTGGTGGTGACCCGGACAAAGAGCTTGAGGTTATCGCACACGTAACAGAAGAGCAGATCGCAGGTATGAGAACATTCCTTGATACTGCTGAAATTACAGTTGAGCATGTAGACAATGGTCTCACATTTGATATCATTGTTACATTATATAAGGGCGAATCTTATGCAAAGGTTCGTATCGTAAACTATCACACAAACATCGTTCTCATTGAGAAAAACGGTGAGATCCTTCAGGAAGTGGAAGTGCAGGGCGAAAGCGAGGAAGGTCTTACAGACCGTTCCCTCCTCAGCATGGCTGATATCTGGGATTTCATCAATACTGTTGACATTGCAGACATCAAACCGATGTTAGATCGTCAGATCGCATGCAACATGGCGATTGCAGAGGAAGGTATCCGTGGCGATTATGGCGCAAACATCGGTAAAGTTCTGATCGATATGAACGGTACTGACATCCGTACAAGAGCACGTGCGATGGCAGCTGCAGGTTCCGATGCGAGAATGAACGGATGTGAACTTCCGGTAATCATCAACTCCGGTTCCGGTAACCAGGGTATCACAGCTTCTGTTCCGGTTATCGTATATGCAAGAGAGCTTGGCGTGAGCGAGGATAAGATATACCGTGCTCTGGCACTTTCTGATCTTACAACGATCCACCAGAAGACTCCGATCGGTCGTCTTTCCGCATTCTGCGGTGCAGTTAGTGCAGGTGCAGGTGCAGGCGCAGGTATCGCTTACTTAAACGGCGGCGATTTTGATGCAGTGGTACATACTGTGATCAATGCAGTTGCGATCGTATCCGGTATGGTATGTGACGGTGCGAAAGCTTCCTGTGCAGCAAAGATCGCAGAAGCAGTTGACGCAGGTATCATCGGTTACAACATGCACATCCGCGGACAGAACTTCGAGGATGGCGACGGCATTGTAAAATCCTGTGTTGAGGAAACAATCCTCAGCGTAGGCCGCCTTGCAAAAGAAGGTATGAAAGAGACAAATACAGAGATCTTAAGCATTATGATCGAAGAATAATAGAATAATAAAAAGATAGAAACACCGCGTATTTCTTCATTGAAATGCGCGGTGTTTTTGTGTTATTATAAGAAAAAGTTATCGTATGCGAGGATAGGATATGAATACAAATCAGCTCAGATATTTTGTGGCTGTTGCGGAAAGCAGAAGCTTTACCAAGGCCGCAGATCAGTATTATATTTCACAGACTGCAGTTACCCAGCAGATCCGGACCCTGGAAGAAACTTTGGGCGTAGCATTGTTTGACCGCAGCAGCAGACCGATCGCTCTGACTCCTGCAGGACGTACCTTTTTAACGGATGCGAGAGCGATTTTGGAACGCATGGACAATGCCATGCATCGTGTACAGGAAGCTTCCGTCGGAATGGTTGGCAATCTCTGCGTAGGTTATACAAAGGGCTATGAGAGAAACGATAAAGCCAATGAAATGATGAAACAATTCCACAGAAAATACCCGAACGTATTGGTGTCCTGTTATCGAAGAAATACGGATTTTCTGGCAGCCGGTCTCCTGAAAGGTGAATTTGATATCATCTTTACCTGGGATAGTACGGAGTTGATGAAAAATAACGATGTAGAGTGTGCTCTCGTGGAACGAAGCCCTCTGATGGTTGCCGTCTATGCAACTCATCCTTTGGCGCGAAGAAAGTACATCCGCCGTCAGGAACTGAAAAATGACAGGATCTTATTTATGACTCCGTCTAGTAATGGTGAGTCAGTCGGAGATCTCCGCTTCTATGAAAAGTATGAAGAGGCAGGTTATCAGCCGAATATTATTTTCCGTTCCAACGATGCAGAAAGCATTTTGATGATGGTGGCAGCAGAGGAAGGAATCTCCATTTTACCGGCTTATGTGACACAGAAACTGATCAATGCAGAGAACATTGTTTTCATTCCGCTGACCGGAGAAGGTGAAGTTGTAGAGATCATCGCGGCCTGGAAAAAAGAGACCGGAAATGTGGTGCTTCAACAGTTTACCGAACAGTTCCAAAATGAGAAAAGAGAGGAAAATTGCTAAGAAAAAGCTTTTATATTCTACATTAAGTGATATAATGTTTTTGGGATTAAATCAGAACTTTTATTTCGACAGGGCTTTGAAAGACCTGTCCGTAACCAAATAAATTTTTTAATTATAACATGAGGAGGATGTCGATCATGGCAGTTCTTAAACCACAGGATGAGCATTACACAACCGCTCAGGATATTTGTACACATTTAGGCGATGAATACGCACAGTTTATGGGTGCGATCGTTCCGCCGATCTTCCAGAACTCTCTGTTCGTAAAACCAACACCGAAGAATGGTGTTCCGGACAGTGGTTTTGTATACAGCCGAGTTTCCAACCCGACAATGGACATCGCAGAGCGTAAGATCGCAGCTCTGGAAGGTGCTGAGGCAGCAGCTGTTTTCTCCTCCGGTATGGGAGCAATCTCTGCAGCGATCATGCATTTCGTTAAGAAAGACTGTCATATCGTAGCACCGCATACAATCTACGGTCCGACACGCACATTCATCACAAAATATCTGGCTGAGAAGTTTGGTGTGACTCACACATTCGTTCACGGCGTAGATCCGGAAGAGTTCAGAAAAGCGATCCGTCCGGAGACAACTCTGATTTACTTAGAGAGCCCGTCCAGCTTAACACTCTACATGCAGGACATCGAAGAAGTAGCAAAGATCGCAAAAGAGCATGGCATCGGTACTGTTATCGATAATACATATGCAACACCGCTTCACCAGAATCCGTACAAACACGGCGTTGACCTGATCTGTCATACAGCTTCCAAGTACATGGGCGGTCACAGCGATATCATCGCAGGTGTTGTTGCAGGTTCCAAAGAGAACATCGAGCAGATCGCAGCAAACGAGAGAGAGCTGATGGGTGCTTGCATGGATCCGCACCAGGCATGGCTCCTGATCCGTGGTCTTCGTACAATGCCGGTTCGTGTGAAAGCACACGGCGAAAGCGGTATGAAGGTTGCAAAATGGTTAGAGCAGCATCCGTGTGTAAAACAGGTATTCTACCCGGGTCTCGACAGCCATCCGCAGAAAGAGCTCGTTGATAAATACTTAAAGGGCAAGACAAACGGTCTTCTTGCATTCACATTTGACGGTACAGCGGCTCAGGCAACAGAGTTTGTTTACTCCCTCAAGATGTTCCAGTTCGGCGTAAGCTGGGGTGGTTTCGAGAGCCTTTGCGTAATGCCGACTGTTGGTATGAGCGAAGAAGAAGCAGCTTCCTTAGACATTCCGACAAACCTGATCCGTCTCCATGTTGGTCTTGAAGATGTGGACACACTGATCGCAGATCTTGAGCAGGCATTTGAAGCAAGCAAAAAGATCACAGAATAATAGAATTTAACAAAACGTGGCATTTCCGGGTTCAGAGATGCCACGTTTTTTGATATAATGATGGCAGAGAAATCAATATGATTTGGAGAATTGCTTCATGAATAAAGAAACTTACAATTTAATTGAATCCTATATGCTGTCTTGCATGGAGGACAGCGCGCACGACAAAGAACATATTTATCGTGTTTTGAATCATGCATTAGAGATTGCGAAAACAGAAGAGGGCGTGGATTACGATGTGTTGATCACAGCCTGTTTGCTGCATGATATTGGCCGTAAGGAGCAGTTTGAAGATCCGTCTCTTTGTCATGCTTCTGTTGGTGGTGAGAAAGCCCGCAAATATCTGATCGCTCATGGTTTCACAGAACAATTTGCAGAGAATGTTAAGCATTGTATTACAACCCATCGATTCCGAAAAAACAATCCGCCTCAGAGCATAGAAGCAAAGATCTTATTTGATGCAGATAAATTGGACGTGACAGGAACGATGGGTATTGCAAGAACACTTCTTTATACCGGAGAGATTGGTGAGCCATTATATTTTGTAACGCCGGATGGTATGGTGTCTGATGGAACATACGACGGAGAAGCCTCTTTTTTCAAAGAGTACAAATTTAAACTTGAGAATTTATATTCAAAATTT
>JAFYOD010000058.1 GCA_017556515.1 Lachnospiraceae bacterium | reverse complement strand
CATATTGGAGCACATGTCTAGGGTGGGAAAGAAAATCCTGTCTACAGGCAACGGAAAATGTAATATGACCAATCTTCATATGACTGCGGATTGTTATCGTTCCGGAGTGGATGGAGTTCCGATGCAGGTGATCGAGAAGTTCTCTGTTGATGATACCATTGCATTCTTCCGAAGACTTGGTGTTTTGACGATCGATCGAAATGGATATGTATATCCGGCCTCCGGACAGGCACAGACCGTTCTGGATGCGCTCCGAGATAAAGCCGATCATTTGGGTGTCCGCACTTGCTGTGACAGTAAAGTGCTTTCTATTAATAAGAAGAATGATCGTTTTGTAGTAAAAACGGAAACACAGTCCTATTCATCTGATTTTGTGATCCTCTGTGCCGGTTCGATGGCTGCAAAGACGACCGGATCAGATGGCAGTGGATATGACCTGGCTAAGAGTCTTGGTCATAAGATCAAGAAACCGCTCCCGGCATTGGTACAGTTAAAGTGCAAGGGTGATTTCTTTAAAGGAATTGCCGGCGTACGTGCGGATGCAAAGGTGTCTCTTTATACGATGGATAAGAATGGCGGTCTTTGTGGATTTCTTGCTGAGGACCAAGGAGAACTGCAGTTGACAGATTATGGTATTTCCGGTATCCCGGTATTCCAGGTAAGCAGATATGCGGCAGAAGCTTTGGATCATAAAAAGCATGTGGCGGCTGTGATCGATTTCATGACGGATATGACAGAAGATCAGCTGTTTGCGACTTTAAAAGATCAGAAAAGCTATCTGATCGACAGAACAGCCACTGATTTTATCAATGGAATGTTTAATAAGAAACTGGCAGCGTTATTTTTGAAATCCGCATGGATCAAAGCAGATCAGCCGGTTTCTGAATTAAGTAATAAAAAACTGGCAGATCTTTGCAACGTGATCAAAGAAACGGTATTTGAAGTGACTGGAACCAATCCATACGATAAAGCACAGATCTGTATGGGCGGCGTGGATCTCCGCGAAGTGGATACTCAGACGATGGAGTCTCGTATCGTTCCAGGTTTATACTTTGCGGGAGAAATTTTAGATGTAGACGGAATCTGCGGCGGATACAACCTGCAGTGGGCCTGGTCCAGCGGACATCTGGCAGCGGTCAGTGCAGTTGGATCCAATGCGTTATAAATAGGAGTTAATACATATATGATCCGAATCAATCAGCTAGCGCTGGAAGTGACACATAGTCACGGAGCGTTAAAGAAAAAAGCAGCGAAATTGTTGAAAATACAGGAACCGATGATCGCAGGGATTTCTATTGTGCGCCGTTCGATCGATGCAAGAAAAAAGGATAATCTTCTTTACAGCTACATTGTAGATGTAAAACTTGCAGATCCGAAAAAAGAAGCGCAGATCGTAAAAAAAGCTGCGAACAATAATATTAAGATCGAGACAGAAGTTCCGTATCAGTATCCGAAACATGGAACAGAGAAGATGAAGCATCGTCCGGTGGTAATTGGAGCAGGTCCGGCCGGTATGTTTGCGGCTCTTTCCCTTGCGGAAAACGGAATGGCTCCGATCCTTTTGGAACAGGGTGATCCGGTAGAAGTGCGTGCAAAGAAAGTGGGAGATTTCTGGAAGAACGGATATTCTCATCTTGATGTGCGTTCCAATGTACAGTTTGGTGAAGGCGGCGCCGGAACATTTTCCGACGGTAAATTAAATACACTTGTAAAGGATGTTTCCGGAAGAAATAAGAAGGTTTTAGAATTATTCGTGGAAACAGGAGCCGATGAGGAAATTCTGTACGACAGCAAACCGCATATCGGTACGGATGTGCTTCAGACTGTAGTTAAGAATCTTCGTATGCGCATTATCGAGCACGGAGGAGATGTTCGTTTTAACAGTTGTGTAAAAGAGCTTGTGATCGAGGAAGGTTCTGTTAGCGGTGTGAAGATGGAAGATGGAAGCATCATTGAAACGAATCATGTAATCTTAGCGATCGGTCACAGTGCCCGTGAGTTTTTCAAAACTTTGAATGAACAGAAGATCACAATGGAACCAAAGGCGTTTGCAGTAGGATTGCGCGTACAGCATCCGCAGAGTATGATGAACCTGTCTCAGTATGGAAGAGAAGATGCCGGAGAACTGGGTGCGGCACCGTATAAGGTAACGGCTAAGACATCCAGTGGTCGCGGTGCATATTCATTCTGTATGTGTCCGGGAGGATTCGTTGTAAATGCATCTTCCGAAGATGGAAGACTGGCAGTTAACGGAATGAGCTATTACAAACGTGGCGGAGAAAATGCAAACAGTGCGATCATTGTTTCTGTTACTCCGGATGATTTCCCGGAATCCGGACCGCTCGGAGGCATTGAATTCCAGAGAAGATTAGAAGAAAAAGCATTTGAACTGGGATCCGGTAAAATCCCGGTACAGCTGTATGGAGATTTTGCGGAAAACAAAATGTCAGAAGCCTTTGGAAATGTGACTCCGCAGATTTGCGGAGAGTATGCGTTTGCAAACCTTCGTGAATTAATGACAGAGGAAATGAACCAGGCATTTATTGAAGGAATGGCTGAGTTTGGAAGAAAGGTTCGAGGATTTGACCGTCCGGATGCGATCTTGGCAGGTATTGAGAGCCGCACTTCTTCTCCGCTTCGTATCGTACGTGACGATAATCTGGAGAGCAATGTGAAAGGTTTATATCCGTGCGGAGAAGGTGCCGGTTACGCAGGCGGCATAACTTCTGCAGCGATGGATGGATTAAAGGTTGCAGAAGCGCTGATAATGAGGTATAATCGCTTTTAAATAGTATATGTTTAGCAATGCAAATTGCTGAAGTAAGGAGCTTTTAATCATGACTAGATCAGCAAGAGAACTTTTAAAGGATAAAAAACGAATTGTAATTAAAATTGGATCTTCTTCCCTGACACACGAGGCAACAGGAGATCTGAATCTTCATAAAATCGAACATCTGGTTCGCGTGATCGCGGACCTGAAAGGACTGGGAAAAGAAGTGGTTCTGGTATCTTCCGGTGCGATCGCAGCAGGAAGACAGGCACTTGGCGGAAAGAAAGCTCAGACTGTTTCTGAAAAACAGGCACACGCTGCCGTTGGTCAGGCTCGTCTGATGATGGTATACCAGAGAATGTTCTCTGAGTACAATCAGATCCCGGCTCAGATCCTGATGACCAAAAATACAATTATCAATGATATTTCCAGAGAAAATGCAGTCAACACATTTGACGAACTGTTAAAGATGGGAACAGTTCCGATCGTTAATGAAAACGATACGGTTTCCACATATGAGATCAAATTTGGCGATAACGATCGACTTTCTGCAATTGTAGCGGCGCTGATCAACGCCGATCTTTTGATCTTATTATCTGATATCGACGGTCTCTATTCCGATGATCCGAAGAAAAATCCGGATGCAGTCTTTATCGAGCAGGTTGATGAACTTACCGATGAGCTGATGGGAATGGGAAAATCTACAACTGGAAGTGATGTCGGTACAGGTGGAATGGCTGCAAAACTTTATGCTGCAAAGATCGCGACACACAGCGGCTGTGATATGGTGATCGCCAATGCAGAGAAAGTAGAAGTTGTCTGGGATATTGCTGTAGAAGCAAAGACAAAAGGTACTTTGTTCACAGCACATAAAACTGAGAATTTTGATTTGCTTGATTATATTGAGAGCATTCACTAATGGAGGAACGATGAAGCAGGAGCGTATTGACAGAATTAACGAATTAGCCCGCAAATCCAAAGCAGAAGGGCTGACAGAAGAGGAAAAGGCAGAGCAGGCACAGCTCAGAGCTGAATATATCAAAGATTTCCGTGCAAGCTTAAGAGGTACATTAAATAATATCTCTATTCAGGAAAAGGACGGTTCTATTACTAATCTCGGTGAGAAATATGGAAACGTTGGAAAAAAGAAAAGTTGATCTAAGAAAGCAGATAAAGGTTCTTTTAAAAGGTATGGATCCGGACGATAAATCTCGTTTGGATCATCAGGTGTATCAACATGCATTACGACATCAAGAGCTGACAAATACAAAGTTTGTTTATGGATATATGGCATTGTCCTGGGAAACAGGGACATCGGAACTGATTCAATATTTTTTCGATCATGGGGTCAACGTTGCGTTTCCGAGGGTGGAAGGCAGTGAGATGGAGTTTTACAGAGTGGAGTCCATGGATGATCTGGAGTCAGGCACTTACAGAATCATGGAACCAAAAAAATATTGTGAGAAGGTCGATTGGCCGGATGCAGTGATCATGGTTCCTGGGATCGCATTTACAAGAGACGGAAAACGTCTCGGAAAGGGCGGCGGATATTATGATAAATATCTGGAAAAGTATCCCGGACATAAAACGGTAGGATTTGCCTACAATTTTCAGCTAGTACCTGAATTGCCGACAGATGTTCATGATCATTCAGTAGATGTTATGATCACGGAACAAGATATCTTTTTCTGTAAGTAAAGAGAAAGTGAGAGTCTTATGGAACTTAGAGTGATTGGTCAAAAAGCGAAAGATGCGTCTTTTCTTTTAGGAAAGATGGGATCCGCAGAAAAAAATAAAGGTTTATTGGCAGCGGCGCAGGAGATTTTAGATCAGCAGGATAAAATCCTGGCAGCCAATGCGATTGATATTGAAAACGCAAAAGCGAAGGGAATGGCACAGGGACTTGTGGACCGCCTTCTTTTAACTCCGTCCAGAATTGACGGTATCGTGGAAGGTATGCGTCAGGTTGTCGGTCTGGAAGATCCGATCGGCGAAGTGATCTCCATGAAACAGCGTCCCAATGGAATGATGGTTGGACAGAAGAGAGTTCCGCTTGGCGTTATCGGTATCATTTATGAAGCAAGACCGAACGTAACTGCAGATGCATTCGCATTGTGCTTTAAGACCGGCAATGCAGTGATCTTACGTGGTGGCAGTGATGCGATCCACTCCAATCAGGCAATTGTGGATGCAATCCGTGAAGGTCTGAAAAAATGTGAGATCCCGGAAGATGCGATCCAGCTTCTTTCCGATACCAGCCGTGAAACTGCAAAAGAGTTCATGAGACTGAATGGTTATCTGGATGTTCTGATCCCGCGCGGCGGCGCAGGCTTGATCCGTTCTGTTGTACAGAACAGTACGGTTCCGGTTATTGAGACAGGTACAGGTAACTGTCATATTTACGTAGATGAGAGTGCAGACTTTGATATGGCACTGGATATTCTGTTCAACGCAAAGACTCAGAGAATCGGTGTATGCAATGCATGTGAATCAACTCTGATCCACAGATCCATCGCAGCTGAGTTCCTTCCGATGATGAAGAAACGCCTGGATGAGAAGCAGGTAGAGATCCGTGCGGATGAAGATGCATGTGCGATCATTCCGGAGTTTGTGAAAGCCACAGAAGAAGACTGGGGCACAGAGTATCTGGACTACATTATGTCTTGTAAGATTGTAGATTCTGTAGAAGAAGCGATCACACACATCAATAAATATAACACAGGACATTCGGAAGCGATCATCACATCTGACTATGACAACGCGCAGAAGTTCTTAAATGAAGTTGATGCAGCGGCTGTCTACGTAAATGCTTCCACAAGATTTACAGACGGATTCGAGTTTGGTTTTGGTGCAGAGATCGGTATCAGCACTCAGAAACTGCATGCACGCGGTCCGATGGGCTTGCTGGCACTGACTTCTACAAAATATATCATTTACGGAAACGGTCAGATTCGCAAATAAATATAATAAAAAATTTCAGAGCTTTGTATTCTTCGCAGAATACAAGGCTCTTGCTTTTTTTATTTTGTGCGTTTATAATATTCGATAGAGTTTAAATTGGAGAAGTGTTGCTATGAATATAAAAGAATTGAAAGCGATGGCTCCGGAGAGTGAGCCGTCCAGACAGAAATACTTTATGGAGCTTGTAAAAGCAAGAATTGCAGAACTTGCAGCGGAAAAAGGACGTCCGTTAACTTGCTTTATTTCCACATTCGGATGCCAGATGAATGCCCGCGATTCCGAGAAACTTCTTGGTATTTTGCAGGAGGTTGGCTACGTACAGGGAACAGATGAAAATTCTGATTTTGTCCTTTACAATACTTGTACTGTTCGTGAGAATGCGAACCTGAAAGTGTACGGAAGACTTGGTTATCTGAATGGCATTAAGAGAAAAAATCCGGATATGATGATCGCTCTTTGTGGATGCATGATGCAGGAGCCGACTGTAGTAGAGAAGATCAAAAAGAGTTACCGTCATGTAGATATCGTGTTTGGTACACACAACATCTTTAAACTTGCGGAGCTGTTATTTGACCGCCTTTATTCCAAGAAAATGGTGGTTGATATCTGGGAGGGAACTGATGCAATCGTAGAGGACCTTCCGATCGAGAGAAAGTATCCGTTCAAATCAGGTGTCAACATCATGTTTGGCTGTAACAATTTCTGCAGCTACTGTATCGTTCCGTATGTTAGAGGACGTGAGAGAAGCAGAAACCCGGAAGATATCGTAAAAGAGATCGAGGGACTTGTTGCAGACGGCGTTGTAGAGGTTATGCTTCTTGGACAGAACGTAAACTCTTACGGAAAAACATTAAAGAATCCGATTTCTTTCGCAGAGCTTCTTCGTCGCATTGAGGCGATCGAAGGCCTTGAAAGAATCCGTTTTATGACTTCTCATCCGAAGGATCTTTCTGATGAACTGATCGAGGTGATGAAGGAATCAAAGAAGATCTGTAAGCACTTCCATTTACCGTTACAGTCCGGAAGCAGCAGGATCTTAAATATCATGAACCGCAGATATACAAAAGAGCGTTACCTTGAATTGGTAGACAAGCTTCGCACAGCGGTTCCGGATATCGCACTTTCTACGGATATTATTGTTGGTTTCCCGGGAGAGACTGAAGAAGATTTCCAGGAAACTCTTGATGTTGTAAGAAAAGTGCGTTACGAAAGTGCATTTACCTTTATTTATTCCAAACGTACAGGTACTCCGGCAGCTGCTATGGAAAATCAGGTTCCGGAAGATGTGGTAAAAGACCGTTTTGACCGTTTATTAAAAGAGGTTCAGGACATTGCAGCTGAGGCAATCCTTAGAGATGAACATACAATCCAGGATGTACTGGTAGAAGATCTCGACACACATGAGCCGGGATTTGTTACAGGAAGACTTTCCAATAACACAGTGGTTCATTTCAAGGGAGATGCTTCCCTGATCGGTAAGATTGTAAAGGTTTCCATGGATGAGGCAAAAGGCTTCTACTTTATGGGAACTATGGTCGAGTAAGCGAGGTAAAACGTGGCACTGACACCAATGATGACACAATATCTCGAGACGAAACAACAGCATCCTGACTGTATTCTGTTTTATCGTCTCGGAGATTTCTATGAGATGTTCTTTGAAGACGCCAAAACCGTTGCAAGAGAACTGGAAATCACACTGACAGGAAAAGACTGTGGACTTGAGGAACGCGCACCAATGTGTGGCGTTCCTTATCATGCTGTCGAGGGATACCTGGCACGCCTGGTCCAGAAGGGCTACAAGGTAGCGATCGCAGAGCAGATGGAAGATCCGAAGATGGCAAAAGGACTTGTGAAGCGTGAAGTCATTCGAATCGTAACTCCGGGTACGATCACAAGTGCACAGGCTTTGGATGAAACAAAAAATAACTACCTGATGGCAGTTGTCTATATTGGAAACAGCTATGGAATCGCAACCGTTGATATTACAACCGGAGATTTCTTTGTAACAGAGGTTTCCAGTGAACGACTGTTTCTGGATGAGATCAATAAATTTACACCGTCGGAGCTGATCTGCAACGAAGCTCTGATGATGTCCGGTCTTGATGTAGACGAAATGAAGAACCGTTACCAGCTGACCGTCAGTGCATTGGACAGCCGGTTCTTTTCCGATGATACATGCAGAAAGGTACTGAAAGAGCATTTTAAAGTGATGAGTCTGGAAGGACTCGGACTCGCAGATTATGAAAACGGTATGCTTGCCAGCGGATGTGCGCTTCAGTATCTTTATGAGACACAGAAGAATGACTTGTCTCATTTAACTACACTGACTCCGTATACTACCGGACAGTATATGATCATTGATACGTCTACGAGACGTAACCTGGAACTGGTAGAGACACTGCGCGAAAAGCAGAAACGCGGTTCCCTTCTCTGGGTATTGGACAAGACTAAAACTGCGATGGGTGCCAGAATGCTCCGTACATTTATCGAGCAGCCGCTGGTTTCCAAGAGTGAGATTGAAAGACGTCAGTCTGCGATCGAAGAGTTAAATATGAATTTTATCTCCCGTGAGGAGATTCGTGAATATCTGAATGCGATCTATGAT
>JAFYOD010000057.1 GCA_017556515.1 Lachnospiraceae bacterium | reverse complement strand
TATTTTTCTTACATATATCGGAGAACTTCAGGATGCTTTAGATTTTGAGGACTTGGATGAAATTGAGGAGTCAGCAGAGTATTATCGGAATGCCATTTGGGAAGAGGAAGAATCGGCATTCTTTGATATGGAGGCATATACGACAATCCTGGATTTCTGTGAAAAACTGGAGCCGATCGATGAATCATGGCCGACACGTTTAAAAAGCATAAGAGAACAATTGCGTGATGTTGATACATTCATGAAGGCAGAACAATCGATGCTGGATGAAATGGGCAATCGGTCTTATGAATATGAGCACTTGGCAGTTTATTTTGTTTATCGCTACTTTATGAAATGCAGAACGGACTGCGATGTGTATTCAAGAGGATGTTTGGCGGTCTTTTTTGTATTGTTAGTTCGACTGCTGGATACGGTCAAATATATGGAGACAGGGAAACTGTCGAAAGAAGACCGGGTGATGCATGCAAAAGACTGTTCAAAAGAAATCGAGTATAGTGAAGAAAATCTCGCAACATTAGCGAATTTATTCTGGAAAGAAGGATTTGAGAAGATCTCAAAATGTTTATGATTTACAAATGTGTAAATTCGTTGCATAATGAAAGTTAAGAGATTTATGTTCATGAAAGGGGTATTAGTATGAACTTTAATGATGTATTAAAAGAGGCTAGAACTTGTATCGGTAATTATTGCAAGGCTTGTCCGGTATGTAATGGTATGGCCTGCAGAAATCAGATGCCGGGTCCGGGTGCCAAAGGCGTTGGTGACGGTGCGATCCGTAACTATCAGAAATGGCAGGAAATCCGTGTAAATATGGACACTCTCTGTGAGAATGCTCCGGTGGATGCATCCCTTGAAATCTTTGGAAAGAAATTCAAGTATCCATTCTTCGCAGGTCCTGTTGGCGCGGTTGCTATGCACTATAGCGATAAGTACAATGATATGACATACAACAACGTGCTGGTAGATGCATGTGCAAAAGCTGGTATCGCTGCATTTACAGGAGACGGTGTAAATCCGGCAGTTATGGAAGGTGCAACAGCTGCGATCGAAGCGGCAGCCGGTGTTGGCGTTCCGACTGTAAAACCGTGGAATCTGGATACGGTTCGTGAAAAAATGGAGCTTGTAAAGAAGAGCGGTGCATTTGCAGTTGCAATGGACGTGGATGCTGCTGGTCTTCCGTTCTTAAAGAATATGACTCCGCCGGCAGGAAGTAAGACAGTTGAAGAGTTAAAAGAGATCGTTGGAATGGTGGATGTTCCGTTTATCGTAAAAGGTATCATGACACCAAAGGCAGCGTTAAAAGCAATGGAAGCAGGTGCAGCAGCGATCCTCGTTTCCAACCATGGCGGCCGTGTGCTGGATCAGTGTCCGGCAACAGCAGAAGTTCTTGAAGATATCGTGAAAGCAGTTGATGGAAAAATTAAAGTATTTGTTGATGGCGGTATCAGAACCGGTACAGATGTATTTAAAGCACTTGCAATGGGAGCTGACGGTGTGATCATTGCACGTCCGTTCGTTTCAGCAGTATACGGAGGCGGTGCAGAAGGTGTTCAGTGTTATGTAGATAAGATCGGTGCAGAGCTTGAAGATACAATGGCAATGTGCGGTGCGAAGACACTGGCAGACATTACACCGGATATGATCTGGAAAGTAAAATAATTGAAATTTATAAAGGGCACAGAGTCTGAATAATGATCAGATTCTGTGCCTTTTATGTCTTTCTTAGTTGTCTGTGTTTCCGGAAGTCGTATCTCGGAACAATAATGTGATACACCACAGACCGGCAGCGCCTACAAGGGAATAGATGATCCGGCTGAGCAGAGACATATTTCCGAAAATCATGGCAACCAGGTCCAGACTGAACAGACCGATTGAACCCCAGTTAACAGCTCCGACAATCGTCAGGAGCAAAGCGATTTTGTCTAAAAGCATGAGAAATGCTCCTCCTTTATATTATGTTTCGTTTTGGATAGTTTTCCACGGATTGATGTAAATATACAAGAAATATGATATAATTAAATTTAACGATTTTGAACGTAAAAAGGAGAAACACCAAATGAAAACAAGTTTAGAAAGAATCCGCTACGATATTGATGAGCTGGCAAAGATCAGTGTCACTCAGGGGCCTGGATGCTGCAGACAGACATATACAAAAGAATTTGCCAAGGCACGTGATTATATTGTGAATGCAATGAAGGAAATCGGTCTTTCTGTTCGCGAAGATGCAGTCGGAAACATTTTCGGAAGAATGGAAGGAAAGAATCCGGATGCCCCGGTTATTATGACAGGAAGCCATTTTGATACGGTCAGAACCGGTGGACGGTTTGACGGTCTTGCAGGTGTTGTTGCAGCACTTGAAGTAGCAAGAGTCATGAAGGAAGAAGGTTTTGTTCCGAACTGTCCGATCGAGTTTGTTGCGACTGCAGAGGAAGAAGGAACCAGATTCAGTGGAGGATTATTTGGCAGTCGTGCAATGTGCGGACAGCTTTATGAAAACGAGTTGGAGAATTCTCTTGATCTGGATGGGATCAGTATGGCCCAGGCGATGAGAGAATATGGGCTTGATCCGGAAAAAGTAAATGAAGCAATCTTAGATCCGGAAAAAGTGCGCATGTTCCTGGAACTTCATATTGAACAAGGACCGGTATTGGATGCAGAAGAAATTGAGATTGGTATTGTTGACGCAATTGCAGGACTCAGACGTTGGGTGGTAACGGTTCATGGACGTTCCGATCATTCTGGTTCTACACCGATGAATATGCGTGCAGACACCATGTTGGCAGCAGCACGAGCTTTAGTTCGCGGAACAGAGAAAACAACAGAACTCGGAGATGGAACGATGGTTACCTGTGGCAGTGTGGAAGTGAAGCCGGGGGCGATGAATGTTGTTGCCAATGAAACCATATTCAAAATTGACTGTCGCGGTAAGAATATGGACAGCGTGGGAGCTGTTCTTGAAGAGATTCGCATGTCGTTAGAAGAGAGTGTAAGTGCTTATCCGGGACTTGATTTTGAAATTAATGAAATTCTTCGAATCGAATCGGTATATACAGATGAGAAGGTACAGGATATTTTTGAAGAGATCGCAAAAGAAAAACAGATTACCTGTAAACGCATGCTGTCTGGTGCAGGACATGATGCAATGATCATGAGTGCGATCTGTGATGTTGCAATGCTGTTCGTTCCAAGTTTAAACGGAAGAAGTCACGTTCCGGAGGAATGGACTGACTATGAAGATATTCAGAAAGGTACAGAAATTCTCCATGATGCAATTGTAAAAATGGCTTCGGAATAAAAAGAATGTCGATAAAAGTATTTATTTTTTTGAATTATTATGATACAATAAAATGAATCGTTATTGGTATTAGTATGCTCAATTGTAGGAAATAGAACAACAGTAGGGCTTACAGTTGAAAAAGAGGGTAAAGAAGCATGGAACTTCTGGTCGGAAGCGTCGGTTTTTTTCTTTGTTTTGTCTATGATTGGAACCGGGTTTTTTGGAAAAAGAAATGGATGTCAGGATTTTTCTGGATCGGTTGTTTATGTCAGGTATATGTAGGCGTTCGTTTTATTGTCGAAGCCTGGTATAGTCATTATTCTGGCTGGCTTATTTGGTTAGGAACGGCGTTTCTTTTCTTTATCGGTCTTATTTATACATTGTTTTTTGCACTGCCTTTTGACAGTACCTATTGTCAGGAAGCAGATCAGCATAAAGTATGCCGGACAGGGATTTACGGAGTATGTCGTCATCCCGGGATCTGGTGGTTCTTCGGGTGTTTCCTGTGTCTTGGGGGAGCATGTGGAAGTAAAACAGCGATTATATACGGAAGCGTGTTATCATTTATCAATCTTTTGTATGCATGGTATCAGGACAAATGGATTTTCCCGGAAGAGTTTTCGGACTATAGGGATTATCAGAAAGAAGTTCCGTTTTTAATTCCGGTAAGACGCCGTTAAAATCGGATGGAAACGGATTGGTGAAGGTATGATTTTCGAGGACAAGCTCAAAAACAGGGAGTATGAACGTATCTGGCAGGAATATTGTGGATTCCTTGATCTGGATATGGAACAGTATATGAAGATCCAGAAACGTCTGCTTGAAGAGCAGATGCATTTGTGGTGTAATTGTCCTCTTGGCAAAAGAATTTTGAATGGAAAGAAACCGGAGACACTGGAAGATTTCCGTAATATGGTTCCGTTAACAACCTATGAAGATTACGCGGATGCACTTTTGCTGAAGAAAGAAGAAATGCTGCCGGATAAACCGATTATCTGGATTCAGACGACCTGGGAGGGTGGAAAACACCCGATCAAAGTGGCTCCGTATACGAAGGGAATGCTGCAGACATATAAGACAAATGTGCTTGCATGTATGATCCTTTCAACAAGTACGGAAAAAGGAAAATTTGATATTGAACTTGGGGATACCTTCCTCTATGCTTTAGCTCCGTTACCATACACGACGGGGCTTATTCCGCTTGCATTGACTGATGAGATGGATGTGGAATTTTTACCGCATGTGGATGATGCTGTTAAGATGAGCTTTTCTGAAAGAAACAAGAAGGGCTTCAAGATGGGTATGAAGAAGGGAATCGATTTCTTCTTTGGCCTTGGCAGTGTGGCATATTATGTGAGTCTCAGTGTTGCGAAACTGTCGGAAGGAAGCAAAGGTGACTTGCTGAAAAAAGCATTTTCTATGTCTCCGACGATGCTGCTTCGTTACATAAAGGCAAAACAGATCTGTAAAAAAGAAAATCGAGATCTGAAACCGAAGGATCTTTTTAAATTAAAAGGTTTTGTATGTGCAGGAACTGATAATCGATGCTATAAGGATGATCTGGAAGATCTTTGGGGTGTTCGTCCGATTGAAGTATTTTCCGGAACGGAGCCAAGCTGCATCGGTATTGAGACTTGGACACGAAATGGTCTGTATTTCTTCCCGGATACATGTTTTTATGAGTTTATTCCGGAAAAGGAAATGGAAAGAAATTTGATTGACCCGTCATACAAACCAAGAACTGTATTGATGGATGAAGTTGTACCGGGTGAGGTATATGAAATTGCGATAACCGTGTTAAAAGGCGGCGCATTTGCAAGATATCGTGTTGGCGATATGTATCGTTGTCTGGGACTTACCAATAGAGAAGATGAAACAAAGATCCCTCGTTTCGAATATATTGACCGTATTCCTACGGTCATTGATATTGCAGGATTTACACGTATTTCCGAAAATTCAATCAGCAGTGTGTTTAATCTTTCCGGATTAGATATTCAAAACTGGGTTGCTTTGAAAGAATTTACAGAGGATAAGGGGCGTCCATATTTACATTTATATGTAGAAATGTCTCCGGATTCGATCGTGAGTCGTGCAGTCAGCAAAGAGCTCTTAAAAGAGCACCTGACCATCTACTTTAAGTATGTAGATCAGGACTATAATGATTTAAAACGTATCTTGGGAATGGATCCGCTGGAGATTACAATTCTTCGCTGCGGCACATTTAAAGAATACGAAATCTCAACCGGAAAACAGTTGAGACATATTAATCCGCCGGTTCATGATGTTCAAGATTTAGTCAGAACACAGGAACAGGTCGGCAGAAGCGTGAGGAGGTGGCCTCTCGCATAATGAGTGATTATTTATCTATATCGATCATCGCTCTTTACTGCTACGCCTTCTTCTTAATGGCTTTCCTTACAGCGAAACGAAACAGCTTGATCAATCGATTTATTATCGTATTGGTCAACATGGTATTCTGGACAGGAGGTTCTCTGCTCATGCGAGCAAGAATTTGGCCGTCCTATGAATTCTGGTATCATGTATCTGTTATCGGAATCTGGCTTCTTCCGTGTACATATTTCCGTTTTATTCGTGAGTATGCAGGAGAGGCAAAGCGTGGAATTGACAGACTTTGGGTATTTCTCCTGATGCTTGGAAGTATCGTGAATGTATTTACGAATTTCTTCCTTGCTCCGCCGGAGATTGTCCGCCAGGGGGAAAATATTCAGTTCGTTTATTCTATGGATTGGCCGGTAGCCATTATGTATGGGCTCTGTGCAATTGTAGTAGTAAGAATTTTTAAGACAATTTATGACGTTTATAAGAGAGACCGTGCAAAAGCCATGCAGTTGATGCCTCTGGTTGTGGGTATCATCCTTCTTTTTGCCGGAAACCTGGGTATTACCATCTTCAACAGCATTCCGTTGGATATTACATCAGGTATTCTGAATGCGGTACTCATGTTCTGGATGTTATACTCCGGACACGTATTTAAACTGACGCTCCTTGTTTCCAAGGGTAACTGTTATATCCTGGCTATGGGAGTCAGTGTACTTGTATTCTTTAATATGGCTCAGGGAATCGATAATTTTATTCGCAGTCAGATGCCATATCTTGTAGAATACAGTGTAATGATCGTAGCAGTACTTACCATGCTGCTTACTCTGACGCTATATGCAATGATGAAAGCTTTGTTTGATCGTCTGTTCATCCAGGAAGAGCAGAAACAAAATGAAAAGCTTTCAGAGTATACCATGTTAGTTTCCAAGAGTTTGGAGATGAACGAAATCTACCGTGCTCTTGTAAATGTAATCACTGAAACTCTTCATGTAAAAAAGATTTACATCAGTGTCGGTGAAGCGGATGGAAGTTTTAGAACGAATTTCAGTACCAGTCCGCTTGATGGCAATCGTTTCTTCATGCAGCCGGATCATCCGTTGATCGGATGGCTGAAAGAAGGACATGGATGTATGCTTCTGAACGATTTTAAACGTACGGTTGAATACAAGTCCATGTGGGAAGATGAGAAGAGACATCTCGATGGCTTGCGAGTGAGCTGTTTCTTGCCGTTGAAGGATGGAGAGGAACTTGTCGGTATTGTAATGCTCAGTGAAAAGGAAAAGAAGCATAAGAACTTTACGATGGATGATCTTAGTTTCCTGAATTCCCTCGAATCTGTAAGTTCGATCGCGCTTAAGAATTCCAGACTTTATGAACAGGCATACCGAGAAGCACGTACAGATGATCTGACAGGTCTTCTGAATCGTAAATGTTTCTATGAGATATTAGATGAAACATATCGAAACCGTGGACATAACTCCATGTCTCTTGTTATCTTTAATATTGACGACTTCAAACTTTACAACCAGCTTTATGGTAACTATGAAGGTGATATGGCTCTTTGCCATATCGCTCAGATCATCAAAGGAACGGTTGGTGAAAGCGGAAGTGTTTCTCGATACAGTGCAAAAGAGTTCGCTGTGATCCTGCCTGGATATGATGTTTACTCAGCACAGAATCTGGCTGAAAATATTTGTACCCAGATTCGCGGTATGAACAAAAAGATCATGGAGTCTCAGTTGAAGACTCTCACTGTCAGCTGCGGTATTTGTGCAATTCCGTATGGTGCATCCAGTACTCATGAACTGGTGCAGAATGCAGACCAAGCAGTATACCATGTAAAACATTCCGGTAAAAACGGTATCATGGTTTATACAGATGGTATTGTAACAGCGAAAAAAGGACTTGGCGAAATAGAGCAGCATAAGAGTATGTACTCTGAATATGCGTCTACGGTATTCGCGTTAACAGCTGCGATCGATGCAAAAGATCATTATACATTCCAGCATTCAAAGAACGTGGAATACTACGCAGAATCCTTGGGACGTGAATTAAAGCTTTCAGAAGAAAATATTGAAATTCTGAAAGAAGCAGCATTGCTTCATGATATTGGAAAGATCGGTGTTTCTGAGCAGATCTTAAATAAACAGGGCCCATTAACCGAACAAGAATATGATGCAATGAAAGGACATGTGGAATATTCGGTTGGTATCATCCGACACCTTCCATCTATGGACTATGTTATCCCGGCAGTCATCGGTCATCATGAACGATACGATGGTAAAGGATATCCGCGTCGTATTGCAGGAAAAGATATTCCGCTTGCAGCGCGTATTCTATGTATTGCCGACTCCTTTGATGCTATGGTTTCAAAACGTTGTTATAAGCCTGAGATGTCTATGGACTATGCGTTACATGAACTTCAACGCGGAGCAGGAACTCAATTTGATCCTGAACTGGTACAGATGTTTGTAAGTATGGTTATGGATAAAAAGATTACACCGGTAATTGTAAAACCTTCTTCAGATGTGAGCGGATTATCCTCTTTTTTGTAAATGAAGATAGCACAAAATTAATTATGTAGATCGCAAAAGACTTAGGGTAGAATCCCTAGGTCTTTTGTTGTATAATAAAGATATATGTCACAAAAAAAGGAGGCAGTATGATACAGCTGATTACCAGATGGGGAAAAACGTTAGATAAAGAAAATGTTTTAAAAGAATATCCGAGACCTGGACTTGTTCGTGACAGTTATATGAACCTGAACGGAGAATGGGATTACTGCATTAGCGACACCAAGAATGTCGAAAATTTTGAAGGCAAGATTTTAGTGCCGTTTTCTCCGGAATCCAATCTGTCCGGTGTTGGAAAAATCTTACAGCCGGATCAGTATCTTCACTACAGAACTTGCTTTAGACTTCCGGATGGATTTGTAAAGAATCGAGTGATATTACATTTTGGCGCAGTCGATCAGGAATGTGAAGTTTTTATAAATGGAACCTTGATTGGGAAACATATAGGAGGTTATCTGCCGTTTTCTTATGATATTACAGAATGGTTAAAAGAAGAGAATGAGCTCCGTGTTGTTGTGACTGATAAAACGGAGCTTGCGCCACATGCCAGAGGAAAACAGAAATTACATAACCATGGCGGCATGAGTTCTCTCTTTTATACACCACAGAGTGGTATTTGGAAAACAGTATGGCTTGAGAGTGTGGCTGAGACTTACATAGAGCAGTTGAAGGTTACTCCTATGTTTGATGAAGGAGCCGTTAAAATTCGTGTAATTGCCAGTGTATCGAATACAGATATCGCACATATCAGGATTCTGGAAAATGAAAACGAAAAGGTATCCATAGACGTAATTGCGAATTACGATACTGTGATCCCGCTGCCGAATTTTAAGGCATGGAGTCCAGAGGCTCCGTTTTTATATGATCTGGAAGTTTCCGTGGGAGAGGATGTTGTGCAATCCTATTTTGGTATGCGCAAGTTTTCTACAGGCAAGGATAAAAATGGAATATTAAGATTCTATTTAAATAATGAGCCGTTTTTCTTCAACGGAATTCTGGACCAGGGGTATTGGCCAGATGGTTTGATGACAGCTCCGAGTGATGAGGCTCTGGTATATGATATTGTCAAAATAAAAGAATATGGATACAACACGATCCGTAAACATATCAAAATCGAGCCGGAACGTTTTTACTATCACTGCGATCGATTAGGTATGGTAGTATGGCAGGACATGCCAAATGGCGGTGGCGACTATAATATGGCATTCGTAACCTATCTGCCGAATGGACTTGGCAACTACGCAAGATTCGTGAAGGATCATCATTACAAATGGTTTAAACGGGAAGATGCTGAGGGAAGAAAGCAGTATTATAAAGATCTGCAGGGAATGATCAAGCTTCTTTATAATTATCCGAGTATTGCAGCATGGGTGCCGTTCAATGAAGGCTGGGGACAGTTTGATGCACGAAAGACCTCGGAAAAAGTGAAAAGCTGGGATCCGTCT
>JAFYOD010000056.1 GCA_017556515.1 Lachnospiraceae bacterium | reverse complement strand
GTTACAGATTTATTGATCAATACTAATTTATTTCCATTATAATAGTCGATCAGTCCCGCGGCCGGATATACTGTCAGGGAAGTTCCACCAATGATCAGCACATCCGCGTTGGAAATGCGGTACACCGATCTCTGGATCGTATGCTGGTCCAGACCTTCCTCATACAATACTACATCCGGTTTGATCGTTCCTCCACACTCGCACTTCGGAACACCGGAGGAATGGAGAATTGCTTCGATCCCATGGAACTTTCCGCATCTCTGACAATAGTTACGGAGCACGGACCCGTGAAGCTCCAGCACTTCCTTGCTTCCTGCCTTCTGATGCAGACCGTCGATATTCTGTGTTACCACTGCTTTTAAACGTCCCTCTGCTTCCAGCTTCGCCAGTGCTTTGTGAGCACGGTTCGGCTCCGCATCCGGGAATAACATCTTATTTCGATAGAAACGATAGAACTCTTCTGTCTTCTTCATATAGAAGGTATGGCTCAGGATCGTCTCTGGCGGATATGCGTACTGCTGGTTGTAAAGTCCGTCAGTACTTCGGAAATCCGGAATCTTACTTTCTGTGGACACTCCGGCTCCACCAAAAAATACAATGTTGTTACTTTCTGCCAACCATTTTTTCAGTGTCTCACGTTCAGTCATCATTCCGTTCTCCTTTCTTTTATACAATCTCGTCTAAGAATACCCGACTAAAGGTCTCTATATATTCCCAGTTCGGCAGGTTTTTCACCTGATCCGGGATCTTATATCCAAACAGCCATTCCGTCAACTCTCCGACAGAGAATACGGCCATTTTTCCTTTGGATAAGAATCGGGACTCCTGAATAAACTCAGATCCCTTCTTAGTGATCTTCCAGATCCAGCCACCCTGATTCTGAGGAATAAATAAATCATTTACACCGATATCTAAAATCACCTTCTCGTACGGACAGTCTTCCGTCAGACGGATATGCTTCATAAACTCCGGAAGGCATACGATACGTGCCATGATTGCAGGCTTCTTTCCTACTTCGCTGCGGTATTTTTCACCGGTGTAAAGATAACGCTGCTCACGCTCTCTGAGCCCCCACTCGCTCTCCATACCGACAAACCAGTCATCGTCATACACCAGCTGACACTCTCCGCCTTCGCTGGCAAGTTCTTTGTCCATACGGTCCATATAAGCCGCATCGCGGATCGCAAACACATCATACTGACGTTTTAACCATGCATTCTGCCACTCTGCCAGTTCTTCAGACATGCTGCCCGGCTTGTACGGCACGCGCTTAATATACTTATTATAATGAAGAACCCATCTCGGCTGATCATAGATATATCGGAAATCATACGGTGTATACAGAGATTCCCTTGCAGGCATTAAAAATGTAAATGGCTGACGCTCCTCTTGCATATCACGAAGCGCAGATAAGATCATGCTGCGCATACGGCCCTTTCCGCGTTCAGATGCCGTTGTAGCGATTCCCACAAGATAATCGCAATTGTACTCTGCACCGCGCAACCAGATCTTATATGGGTTTCTGTGAAGCATGGAAACAATCTGTCCCTCACGCTCAAACACCATCACACGGTTATCTTTCATTTTTTCTTCATAATAATAATCAACAAAAGACGTGGAATCCTCTGAAAATGCTTCCTTCCAAAGTTCTTTTGTGCGTCCTTTTTCTTCCTGTTCCAGATACCGTACCATGGCTGCTCCTTTTTTCTTCCGTTCCTCGGAATTTCTCTCTTACGCTCCTGCCAGATACATCTGCTCAGAATCGCGCATACTACTGGTTATTCTAACACAATTTTTTGTATAAGAAAAGCTTATTTATTACACAGAAAAATCCCGGAAGGGTTCGAGATCTTCCGGGATTGAATGATTTATTTCTCTTCTGTCGGTGCCGGTGTTGTTCCAGCCTTCGGAGTTTTTGTGATCGGGAGCTGTAAGTTTACACCCTGCGGGTTGATCACGATACCCTTTGCCTCCGGCGGGAGTAACTTAACCAGCTCTGCTGCCGGAAGTACACCAAGCTTGATCGGCTGATCGGATTTGAATTTTCCGGCCTCGATCAGGTCTGTGTAAACCGGTAAATAGATATCTCCGTTCGGATGCTTTAAGATCGGGAAATGGTTATCTCCATTTGCTGCAAACACGAAAGTTCCTTTGTTGAAATGCTCAATGATCTCTGCCTGCATCTCTTTTAATTCCGGAGTCATGCCCGGTGTTTTCTGTCTGCGAAGCTCCTGCATGAAGTAGAGAGCTGTCAGATGCAAGGATGCGTTTTCTACCCATTTAGCACCGTTCGGAGCAGTCTCTGCCGGTCTCTTAACCAGATCTGCTAACTGAAGCTTGTATTCATTCTCCATGAATCCGTTAAATACGATGCAGTTTACGCCCATAGTATACAGATGTGTGTAGAAGATCAGTAACTGATCATTTGTCAGTTTCTGAATACGTACCGGGTGCTTCGCCTCGATAAAACGCATGCCCTCTCTCTTGATATCCTCGAAATCAGCATATACGAAAACTTCATCATCATAAGTTTCCGGATCGCACTGAACGAACGGCTGGTTTGTAGTAAGAGCAATTAATGTATAAAGCTCCTCGGATGTACGAAGCGCTGTCATCACTTCTAATCTTCTTACAATTTCGTTGTTTTCATTAGACATATATATTTACTTCCTTCCATTAAGTTTCACTCATATGTTGTCCATTATAGCAGAAAAGTTCTCAGAATGCTACAGTTTTTGTAGAACATCGAAATCCTTTGACTAGATTCCGGAAACCAAATATAATGAAATTAAGTCTTTTTACAGGAGGATTTTTATGGATTCCTATCGTCCGGATCTATATTCATATATTCCGTCACCGCCGACCAGTACACATGAAATTGCCGGCTTTAAAGTGCGTCCGGGACTGTTCGACATCAATGGCGCCATGGCTCTCCCAAATGGTATCAATTTCACGATCCATACACATTCCGGAACCAGCGTGGAACTGCTGCTGTTCCATCGCGGACAAGCCCAGCCGTTTGCCATTCTCCCGTTTCCGGAATCTTACCGGATCGGCGACGTGTATTCCATGATCGTATTTGATCTTGATATTGAAGATCTGGAATATGCCTACCGTGTTGACGGACCATACAAACCGTCAAAAGGACTTCTATTTGACCGAAAAAATATTCTGCTGGATCCTTATGCAAAAGCAGTGGCCGGCCAGCGTATCTGGGGCGAATCTAAAAGTGATTCTTACCGCGCCCGTGTTGTAAAGGAGACTTTTGACTGGGGCGATGCTCCACAGTCAAAAAAAGAACTCAGTGATCTGATCATTTATGAGCTTCACGTCCGTGGCTTTACACAGCATGAATCTTCCGGTGTAAAGCATCGCGGCACATTCTCCGGACTGAAAGAAAAAATCCCTTATCTGAAAGATCTTGGCATCAATGCTGTTGAGCTGATGCCTGTATTCCAGTTCGATGAGACGATCCATGCCCGCGATGTGGACGGCAATCATCTGGTGGAGTACTGGGGCTACAATACTGTCAGCTTCTTTGCTCCGAATACCAGCTACAATGCCTTCCAGGAATATCATCATGAGGGTGATGAACTTAAGGAACTGATCAAAGCTCTTCACGACAATGGGATCGAAGTGATCCTGGACGTCGTATTTAATCATACCGCAGAAGGAAATGAACAGGGAAAAGTCTTTAGTTTCAAAGGTCTGGATAACAACATTTACTACATGCTGACCCCGGAAGGAAACTACTACAACTTCAGCGGCTGCGGAAACACCTTAAACTGCAACCATCCGATCGTCCAGCAGATGATCCTGGAATGTCTGCGCTATTGGACCATTTACTACCGTGTCGACGGCTTCCGTTTTGATCTTGCAAGCATTCTCGGACGAAACGAGGATGGTTCTCCGATGAACAACCCTCCGCTGCTTCGTACTCTCGCTGCCGATCCATTGCTGCGAAATGTAAAGCTGATCGCAGAAGCCTGGGATGCAGGCGGAATGTATCAGGTCGGAAGTTTCCCTGCCAGCAACCGCTGGGCAGAATGGAACGGCCGTTACCGTGACACACTGCGCAGCTTCCTAAAAGGCGATTCCTGGGCCTCCTGGACCGCCGCATGGTGTATCGCAGGATCCGGAGATATGTACGGCGGCCTATTCTCAGACGACAATCATAACTATGCCGGATATAACTCCTGTGTCAATTTCCTGACCTGTCATGACGGTTTTACATTATACGATCTTTATTCTTACAATCGAAAGCACAATGAAAAAAACGGCTGGCATAATACTGACGGAACCGACGACAACCGCAGCTGGAACTGTGGAGTCGAAGGCGAGACTGACGATCCGGAAGTGCTTGCCCTCCGTTATAAACTGATCCGTAACGCCTGTGCAGTCCTCATGTGCAGCCGCGGAACACCAATGTTCCTGGCCGGCGACGAATTCGGAAACACTCAGTATGGCAACAACAACAGCTATTGTCAGGATAATGAGATTTCCTGGCTGGACTGGAACTATCTCAAGAAAAACAAAGAGCTATTCGAATTCTTCAAATTCATGATCAACTACCGTCATCGTCATCCGGTCATCCGCAAACGCCTTCCGAAAGCAGTCTGCGGAATGGAGCAGATCATCGCACATGCTGCGGATGCAACTGTCACAGACCTCCCGGAAAATGCCATGACGCTCGCCATCAGCTTTGCCGGTTACGACCGCGAAAAGGGAACCGATGATCTGGTTTATGTAGCCGTAAACAGCTATTGGGAACCAGTCCCGATCACACTTCCAAAACTGCGCAATCGTGGCACCTGGCATCTTTCTGCCAATACCGCAGGCGACAAAAAAGGAAAGTATTTCTATCCGGAAGGAAAAGAACCGCGTGTTGGAAACAAATACACCATGCCTCCACGTTCCGTAGTCATCTTTACCGGCAAAACAAAATAATACTTAAATTACGAAAGGAACTATATCATATGCCATTGGCTAATCTAATTGATCTGACGATCACTTGTATGATCACCGTCTGGTCGCCAGGTCCAAATAATATCTTATTACTGTCCACAGCCAGCCGCTACGGCGTAAAGAAAAACATGCCATTCATGGCCGGAATCTGGACCGGTGCAACCGTAGTCATGACACTTTGCGGACTTCTTGGTCAGACACTCATTTCCGTCATTCCGGGAATCCAGCCGGTCATGAAAATGATCGGTGGTGCATATTTACTATACCTGGCATGGAACACATACAAACGCCAGCCTCCAAGTGCAGCTGCCGAACAGAAACTTCCTACTTATTTCATGGGATTTTTCCTCCAGCTGGTAAACGCAAAAATGATCATTCACGGAATCACCATGTTTTCCTCATATATCCTTCCATTTGTCCAGACAACACCCATGATCCTTTTATTTGTTGTTTACTTCGTGATCATGGGTGCCATCGGAAATCTCCTCTGGGCATTTGCAGGCAACGTTTTAACAAAAGTTTACAATAACCATTACAAACTTATGAACCTGGTTATGGCACTTCTTTTAGTATGGTGCGCACTCCGAATCCTTGGTTTATGTTGATAACATAACTTATTATCGATTCAATTGTTTATAACCATACAAACAAAGCCCGAAAGATGCTTCTATCCTTAAACATCTTCCGGGCTTCATTCATTTCTATTTCCAGTTTTTCCAAACATCCGGACGCTCGCCAATCGTCGCCAACTTTCCATTGCGCACAATTGGCGTCTTCAAAATCTGCTGATTTTCCAACACCTTTGCTTCCTTATCCGAATCCACCAGATATTTTACCAAGGCCAGCGTATCCTGATCTTTACAAGATTCATCCAACATCTGATCCAAGCCTCCAACCGCCTGTTTCACACTGTTAAACTCGCCTTTACTAAGGCCCTTTTCAGCCAAGTCAATAAATTGAAACTTGATCCCACGCTCTTTAAAATATCTCTGAGCTTTCTTTGTATCAAAACATTTCTTTGTACCAAAAATCTGAATGTTCATATTTTCTTTCTCCTACTTCTCTGTGCTCCATCGCTTGACCACCGGTTTCGAATATTCTATACCAAAAGTCTCCACTTCCATATGTCGCATATATTCGTCCTCGATCGGTTGACGAATGACTGCACCTACACCTTCCGGAAATACCTGTACCGTCGGAACTGCTTCCAAACGAGTCACCTCTTCAAAACCAGCGATCACACGGCCAAACGCAGCAAATCTTCCTTGCAATTTTTCTCCGGCTTCGTCCGAAAGCGTAATAAAAAACTCACAGCCATGTGCTTCCGATTCCCCGTCTCCAGCCATTGCAACTGTCCACTTTTCCATCTTCAATGGATTTGCAGTTCCATTTGCTTCAAACTCACCTTCTAACATGAAATCACATCGTTTCTCATCAAAATAACAATAAGACGGCTGCAGAACAAAACCCGGAACTACACGTTTGATCAATCGATTCTCATACATCCTCTCGTTAATCGCCCAAATAAAACTATTTACTGTATTCGGAGCATATTCCGGATATAATTCAATTGTAATGATTCCTTTGTCCGTGTGTATTTTTGCAATTGGTCTATTCATTCGTGATACCTGCCATAAATATACTTGTTCTTTTATAATTATATCATCTGGATATATAAAATGATATCGAGAACATTGAATTCGTTTCAGAAAATAAAAAAAGGAACCATCTTTCGATGATTCCTTAGAGGCGCGAGCCGGATTTGAACCGGCGATCAGGGTGTTGCAGACCCACGCCTTACCGCTTGGCTATCGCGCCATATGACCCCAACGAGATTCGAACTCGTGTTACCGCCGTGAAAGGGCGATGTCTT
>JAFYOD010000055.1 GCA_017556515.1 Lachnospiraceae bacterium | reverse complement strand
GATGGATGAGGTGCGTGGAAACGGCGGATACATTGATGTAAATGGCATGGAACAGCTTCTTGGCGTTCCGGTTATCCCGATTTCCGCAGCAAAGAATCAGGGTATCGATGAATTAGTCAGACATGCCGTTCATATTGCACACTATCAGGAAAAACCACTGAGACAGGATTATTGTGATGAAAGCGCTCATAAAGGTGCGGTTCATCGCTGCCTCCATGCGATCAGACATTTGATCCAGGACCATGCGGAAGCATCCGGACTCCCGGTTAACTTTGCAGCAAGCAAGCTGGTTGAGGGTGATGAACTGATCTTAAAAGGACTTCAGCTCGAACAGAACGAGATCGAGACCTTAGAACATATCGTAGCGCAGATGGAAAAAGAACGTGACTTAGACCGCAGCGCAGCGATGGCAGACATGCGATTCTCTTTTATCCAGAAGGTGTGCAGCCAGACGGTGGTAAAAGCAAGAGAGAGTAAAGAACATGCGCGCAGCCGTAAGATCGACCAATTTTTGACAGGTAAATATACAGCGATTCCGGCATTCATTTTGATCATGGTTGGCGTCTTCTATCTGACATTTAACGTGATTGGTGCATGGCTGCAGGAAATCATGGAAATTGGTGTAAACTGGGTGATCGAACTTGCAGCAGGCTGGATGGTATCCGCAGGTGTTAACGAGACACTTCAGAGCCTGATCGTAGACGGTATCTTCGCAGGTGTAGGAAGCGTGATCAGTTTCCTTCCGATCATTGTGACGCTGTTCTTCTTCCTGTCCATGCTGGAAGACAGCGGATATATTGCCAGAGTAGCGTTTGTTATGGATAAGCTCCTTCGTAAGATCGGTCTTTCCGGACGAAGCATCGTTCCGATGCTGATCGGTTTCGGATGTACGGTACCGGCAGTTATGTCTACAAGAACTCTTCCGAGTGAACGTGACCGTAAGATGACGATCCTTCTGACACCGTTCATGAGCTGTACAGCAAAGCTCCCGATCTACGCATTCTTCGTAGATGCATTTTTCCCGGAACATGGCGGTCTGATCATGTCCGGATTATATGTACTGGGAATTGTTGTCGGAATCATTATTGCATTCTTATATAAAGGCATTTTATTCAAAGGCGAGGCGGTTCCGTTCGTTATGGAGCTTCCGAATTATCGCCTGCCGAGTGCCAAGAACGTGGCTCAGCTTTTATGGGAAAAAGCAAAAGATTTCTTACAGCGAGCATTCTCCGTAATCTTACTTGCAACTATCGTGATCTGGTTCTTACAGAGCTTTGATATTCATATGAACATGGTAGCATCTTCCGAAGACAGCATTTTAGCAATGGTTTCCGGATTGCTTGCACCGCTCCTCGCACCGATCGGACTTGGTGACTGGAGAATCTGTGTAGCACTGATCAGCGGTTTCATGGCGAAAGAGAGTGTGGTTTCCACTCTTGAAGTACTCTTTGTCGGAAGCATCGGCGCAGCTATGAGTCCGTTAAGCGCAGCTTCCCTTCTGGTATTC
>JAFYOD010000054.1 GCA_017556515.1 Lachnospiraceae bacterium | reverse complement strand
CTTCCGGATTGCCAAAAAGCAAATTGCCACCTGTTGCTTCCACCAGATCACGTACTAATACATGCTCCATTATTTCATCTCCTTTACAGCCTCTTCTACCACTTCACGGTCTTTGAAATGGTATCTGACACCTTCAATTTCCTGATAGTCTTCATGGCCTTTTCCGATCACTGCCACCATATCGCCTTCCTGAGCGTTATGGATCGCAGAGAAGATCGCATCACGGCGATCCGGGATCACAATATATTTACCATCTGTTTTTGCAAGGCCTACCTCGATATCCTTGATGATATCTTCATTTTTTTCAAAACGTGGATTATCTGCTGTGATCACGCAAAGATCTGCCATCTTTCCGCCGATTTCTCCCATGGAATAGCGTCTGTCTTTTGCACGGTTTCCACCGCAGCCAAACACACATACCAGACGTTTCGGATTATAATCTCTCAATGTACTGAGAAGGCTCTCCATACTCATCGCATTGTGTGCGTAATCAATAATCACACTGCAGATTGGAGATACATGTGCGATCTCCATACGGCCATCTACACGAATTCCTTCCAGTGCATGCATTAATTTTCTTTTTACTGTTGCAGTTAATACCGGTTTCTCATCAAATGTATCGATATGTTCCGGCATCTGAGCCACTGCAAGTGTACAGATAGAGAGTGCTGCGAGTGCATTGTCCGCATTGAATTTACCCGGCATACCAACACGAACTTTGCCGCCAAGATCTCCATGTGCATGGAATTCGATTCCTACAAAATCATGCTCGTTTACATAGTGGATCTTATCACCTCGGAAATCCGCATCTGCCTCCAGGCCATAAGTGTAAAGCTTGCATGTCGCATGCTCTACAATCTCCTCATAATGGTCCATGTTAACATTGGCAACACCTGTCTTACATACCTGAAGCATTTTTGCTTTGTACTGCAAATATTCCTCGAAACTTTCGTGTTCATTCGGTCCGATATGATCCGGAGAAATATTTGTAAATAAGCCGTAGTCAAAGGTAATACCTCCAACTCGATGTAACATCAGAGCCTGAGAAGATACTTCCATAACAACACAGTCGCAGCCTGCATCAACCATCTTTGCAAAGAATTCCTGTACTACATAAGATTCCGGAGTTGTATTAGCTGTCGGGATCTTTTCTTCTCCGATCACGGCACCATTGGTTCCGATCAATCCGGTTTTCTTACCAACCGCTTCCAGGATGGTTTTGATCATGTAGCTTGTTGTTGTTTTACCTTTTGTACCTGTGATACCGATGGTCACAAGTTTCTCTGCCGGATAACCGAATCTGGCTGCAGAAAGCTCCGTAAGTGCAAGACGTCCGTTCTCGACTTTGATCACAGTTACATCTGCCGGAACGTTCACATCATTTTCTACTACAAGGACTTTACATCCTTTTTCTAAAACATCCGGAATGAAGTCATGAGAATCTCTGACGCTGCCTTTGATGCAGACAAATACAGAATTTTCTCTTGCCTTTCTGGAATCATAAATAACTTCCTCTACGCATGCATCCAGTGTTCCCTGTACAAGCTCATAAGAAAGTCTGGTTAACCAATCTCCAATTCTCATTTCAAATCTCCTGATTCTAAGTTTATATGTACGCTACTGTCATTTTCGCTACATGAAAGCCTTTTGACAGCAACACAGACAGGCGGGACTGCTGAAAATCTGATTTTCGCCCCGCCTGTAATTTTTAATTTTAATATCCGGCCTCAAGAAAAGCTTCAAACTCTTCCATGGACATAAGGACTTTTCTCGGTTTTGTACCTTCTTCCTCACCAACGACACCGGCCTCTGCAAGCTGATCCATGATCCTCGCAGCACGGTTAAAACCAATCTTAAACACACGCTGAAGCATGCCAATGGATGCCTTGTCTTTTTCAATGATAAACTTCGCAGCATCTGGAAAGAGCGGATCTCTGTCATTGCCGCCGCCTGAAGGAGTTCCTCCCAGAGTCGGCTGGCTCAGTTTCATCTCCACCTCAGCATTGTATCCGCCACCGTCATTCTGCTCTTTTAAGAAATCTGTAACTCTGGATACCTCTGCGTCAGATACAAATGCACCCTGTACACGAAGCGGTTTCGGATATCCGGACGGATAGAACAGCATGTCACCATTGCCAAGCAGTTTCTCTGCACCGTTCATATCTAGGATTGTTCTGGAGTCGACACCGGATGCCACAGAGAAACCGATTCTGGACGGTACATTCGCTTTAATAACTCCTGTAATAACATTTACAGACGGTCTCTGAGTCGCAATTACAAGATGAATTCCGGCCGCACGTGCAAGCTGCGCAAGACGGCAGATCGCATCCTCTACTTCATTGGAAGCAACCATCATAAGGTCTGCAAGCTCATCGATAATGATCACAAGCTGCGGAAGCTTGGATGGGATCTGATCCTTCGGAACATCTCCTGCGTCTACAAGGCTCTGTACCTTTGCGTTATATCCTTTGATATCGCGGACATTGCTCTGGGCAAATTTATTGTAACGTTCCATCATTTCCGCAACAGCCCAGTTCAAGGCTCCGGCTGCTTTCTTTGGATCCGTAACAACCGGGATCAAAAGGTGCGGGATTCCGTTATAAACAGAAAGCTCAACTACCTTCGGGTCGATCATGATCAACTTCACATCTTCCGGTGAAGAACGATAGATCAAACTCATGATCATGGTGTTGATACCAACAGATTTACCGGAACCGGTCTGACCTGCGATCAATAAATGCGGCATCTTTGCAATATCTGCAACGATAACCTGTCCGCCGATATCTTTACCAACTGCAAATGCAAGTTTGGACGGATGCTTCTTTAACTCATTGCTCTCCAGTAATTCACGGAGATACACCATACTGTTCACTTTGTTCGGAACCTCGATTCCGACAGCAGCCTTGCCCGGGATCGGAGCTTCGATTCGAATGTCTGTCGCTGCTAAATTTAATTTAATATCATCTGCAAGTGCCTGGATCTTGCTTACTTTAACACCTTGCTCCGGTTGGAGTTCATAACGGGTTACCGTCGGACCACAGCTGATATTCGTTACAGTTACACCGACACCAAAGTTGCGAAGTGTCTGCTGAAGTTTGATTGCAGTCTCTCGAAACTCTTTATCCGACTGACCGACAGACGGTCCCTTGCCACGGGCAAGAAGGTCCATAGAAGGGAATACATATGGTTTTTTCGGTTTTTCCTCGGTCTGTTTGATTTCCTGAAGAACAGTATTCTCTGCTTCTTCTTTTTCTGCCAGATCCAATTTTCTCTTTTCCAGTTTTTTCTTAACGATTTCTTCGGTATCTGTTTCGATTACTTTACCGGATGCTGTAACAACCTGCTTTGTACGTTCTTCCGGTACATGGAAAGATTCTGCGATCCTTCCCGTAAACTCTGTCTCCGGCGGTAATTTCTGTTCATATATAGATTTTGGCGCACGCTCCATCTCCGGTTCCATATGAACAACCGGTACCTCGTGCATCGCATTAGAATCTTCAAAGACACCCATTTCTCGGAAGGCTTTGTTGTCTCGGCTGACAAAGATATCCTTATCAATTTTTCCATCCGGAGTCTTCGGCTCAATGTGAGCTATCTCTTCCTGAGCAGCTTCCGGTTTTGTGATCTTTCCTGTAAATTCATCAGCAGAAGATTTTACCGGTTTTCCATTCACAGCATTACGAAGGGCACGTTCTTCCTTTTCAAAAGCTTCTCTGTATGCTGCACTTTCTGCAACTTCTTCTGCATCTGACGCAGACATT
>JAFYOD010000369.1 GCA_017556515.1 Lachnospiraceae bacterium | reverse complement strand
GCCTTGATCTCTTTCCAGAGAGCACTGTACGCATCATCCGCATCGGTTCCGAGGTACTGATAAACTTCACAGTTTTCTAATACATCGTTGTCCGGGAATACGGATTTGTTGGTCTGTGTTTCTTCATCTAACAGCTCAAATGCACCTGCGTTCGGAGTTGCATAAGTGATGTACTCGAAGTTCTTTAAAGCGATGTCCGGTCTGCAGAGGAAGTTGATCCATTTCTCTGCATTTTCCTTGTTCTGTGCATTGTGCGGAATCACCCACGCATCGATCCATACGTTGGAGCCTTCTTCCGGGATCACATACTTCAGTTCATGATCCAGTTCAAGAAGCTCTGCTTCCTCCTGCAGATACAGGAGTTCGCCGGAGTAGATCACGCCCACAGCAGCTTCGCCGTTGAGCATCTTATCACGCACCTGATCCACAACGTAGGCCTGAACAAGAGGCTTCTGCTCTAAGAGCAGGTTCTTTGCTTCTTCCAGTTCTGCCGGATCTGTGGAGTTTAAGGAGTGGCCGTTCATCTTTAATGCAACCATCAATGCGTCACGGACACTGTCCTGCATGAGGATCTCACCCTTTAAGCGCGGATCCCAAAGGTCTGTCCAGTGAGTCGGAGGCTCGATGCCGAGTTCCTCAAGACGCTGTACATTGTAGATGATACCAACAGTTCCCCATGTATACGGTACAGAGTACTTATTCTGCGGGTCAAAACTCTGAGACTTCTCTAAGTATGTATCATCGATATATTCCAGGTTCGGAATATTTGCCAGGTTCAGTTCCTGAGCCAGGCCGTTTTCCACCATCTTCTGGATCATATAGTCAGACGGGCAGACAACGTCATACATAACCGCGCCGGCTTCGATGATCGGATACATCTCTTCATTTGTCTCGAACATGTCGTAAGTGACCTTGATACCGGTCTCTTCTTCAAATTGTGTGATGACATCTTCATCGATATATTCACCCCAGTTATAAACATAAAGTTCATCAGAGTGTGTATGGCGGAAGTGCTGGACTGTTGTATAGCTGACACCACAGATGATCAGGAAAGAAGTCATCACGAGGGCTGCTTTGTAAAGACGCGGACCCCACGGGTTCGGTGTCTTTCCTGCAGCTGCATCAGCCGCAGCTTTTGCTTCCATCTGCGCTTTGCTCGGTGCAAAGTTTGTGATCAGAAGCAGTGCCAGTACTGTTACGAAGATCACGGTGGACAGAGCGTACATGGACGGCTTGATACCACGACGGACTTCACTGTAGATCAAAGTGGACAGGGTATTGATACCTGCGCCCTTTGTGAAGTGGGTGATAATGAAATCATCCAGGGACATCGTGAAGGCCATCAGGAAACCGGAAAGTACGCCAGGCATGATATCCGGGAAAACAACCTTGAAGAAGGCTTCGATCGGGCCAGCACCCAGATCCATCGCAGCTTCGTAAGTATATTTGCTTGTTTGTTTCAGTTTTGGCAGCACACTGGTCATAACGTACGGAACGTTAAATGTAATATGTGCGAAAAGGATCGTCTTGAATCCCAGAGAAACACCAAAGGCAACGAACATGAGCATCAAAGAGATACCGGTTACGATGTCGGAGTTTAACATCGGGATATTGTTGATCCCCATAAAGATGGTTCTCGGAGCCTTTTTCATACTGCTGATACCGATCGCAGCCGCTGTTCCGAGAACTGTAGCGATCAGCGCGGAAAGGAAAGCGATCATCAGAGTATTGTAGAGGGCTTCCATGATGACAGGGCTCTCGAACATTTCCTTGTACCACTGGGTCGTAAAACCGCCCCACTGAGAACGGGACTTGGAACTGTTAAAGGACAGAACCATCATAACAACAATCGGTGCATACAGGAAGATCAGCACCAGAACCAGGTAAAAGTCCTGGAAAAATCGTTTGAGTTTGTCATACGTTCTTTTCATTTAGAATGCTGTCCCCTCCCCATCACTGTCGTATTTGGCGATCAGGGTCATACTGATCAGGATAAAGATCATCAGCACGATGGACAAGCCGGCACCGAGGTTCCAGTTGCTTCCTTTTGTGAATTCCTGCTCGATAACGTTACCGATAAGAAGGATCTTACCGCCGCCGAGGAGGTTGGAAATAACGAAAGTTGTAAGGGCCGGTACGAATACCATAGTAATGCCGCTGATAATACCCGGGACACTGAGCGGCAGCATGATCTTCGAGAATACCTGGAAGTTATCTGCGCCCAGATCTCTGGCAGCATTGATCACGTTGTTGTCGATCTTAGCCAGAACATTGTAAATTGGCAGGACCATAAACGGAAGGTAGTTGTAAACCATACCTAATACGATCGCAGCCGGAGTATTGATGATGTTAAGTGTCGGCAGATGAAGCATGGTTAAAATGGAGTTGATAACACCGTTTTTCTCCAACAGAGTCTGCCATGCCATGGTTCTCAAAAGGAAGTTCATCCACATCGGAAGGATGAAAATGAAAACCACAAAGCTTCCGGTACCGATATTGCGGGTGCGCAGGATCATAGCCAGCGGATATGCGATCAGAAGGCAGATGATCGTGCTGACGATGGAATAGGCAAAGGAGAGCAGAAGCGCTTTCATATGATCCTCAGCCATGATCGCCATAACGTTTGCAAAAGTAAAGGTACCGCTGCGGTCTGTGAGACCGTAATAAAATACCATCAGGAGCGGGATCACAGTGAATCCCACCATCCATATAATATAAGGAAATGCTAAAACCTGTTTTGTGCTTTTATTCATTGACTCCTACGGCCTCCTCGTCCTCAGATGCCGGTTTATTCATGATCTGGATATCGAAAGGATCCACATGAATTCCGACTTTCTTGCCGACTGGGAACATATCCGTACTGTGGACGAGCCATTCAAAGCCGTCCGGTGTCGTGACTTCCATTTCATAATGAACACCTTTGAAGATCAGGTGTGTGACAACGCCTTCCAGAGTTCCTTTTTCAGGATCTACAAGATCGATGTCTTCCGGACGAATCACTACGTCAACAGGTTTATTTTTTCCGAAACCTTTATCTACGCAGGCAAACTTAGCGCCAAAGATCTCAACCAGCTCGTCGCGGAGCATGATGCCCGGGACGATATTACTTTCACCGATGAAGTCGGCAACGAAAGCATTCTCCGGTTCGTTGTAGATCTGTTCCGGAGTACCCATCTGCTGGATATAGCCCTTGTTCATAACGACGATAGTGTCGGACATGGTAAGAGCTTCCTCCTGGTCATGGGTAACATATACAAAGGTAATTCCTAATTCGTTTTTCAGACGGATCAGCTCATACTGCATGTCCTGTCTGAGTTTTAGGTCCAGAGCGCCAAGCGGCTCGTCGAGAAGAAGGAGCTTCGGCTCGTTAACAATAGCTCTGGCAATGGCGATACGCTGCTGCTGACCGCCGCTGAGCAGCTCTACGCTGCGGTTCTCATATCCATCAAGATTTACCAGTTTCAGTGCATATTTGATTTTATCATTAATGTAATCTTTTGACTTTCCCTTGATCTTGAGGCCGAAAGCAATGTTTTCAGCGATTGTCATATGCGTAAACAGGGCATACTTCTGGAATACCGTATTAAGCTGGCGCTTATTCGGCGGCATACGCGTTATGTCCTCTCCATTGAAGATAACTTTTCCCTGATCCGGCATAGCAAAACCGCCGATAATCCTGAGAGTCGTAGACTTTCCGCAGCCGCTCGGGCCCAGAAGAGTCACGAAAGAGTTCTCTTTTACGGAAAGATTTAAGTCATCTAAAATAAGCTCTCCGTCAAAACTCTTAGAAATATTTACCAAATCAATCAATGGCTGACTCATGGCTTTGTCCTCCTTGTAGCAGAATTCCTTGTCGCATTCGCCTGTAAAATAATGAAAAAGGGCAAAAAACGACAAATACTATCATCTATTTAATCATGGTTTGCCCCCAATGTAAATAGATTTCTCAGATATTTTGTTAGAAAATTTCAGTTAACAAACAATCCAATCTATGGTAAAATGAAAGCCAAAAATGGACACAAATAATAGGGAGGAAATTGACCTATGACTGGAAAGTATATGGCTTACGTAGGTTCCTATTCGTATACCGGAAAAGCAAAGGGTATTACGGTTTACGATGTGGACGTGGAAAAGGGACAGTTCATCTACCGCTGTGAAGTGGAAGTGGACAACTCCTCCTATCTGAAAGCATCAAACAGTGGAAAAGTATTATATTCTATCGCAGACGAAGGTGTAGTTGCATTCCGTATTCTTGAGAACGGAAGTCTGAGCCGCTTGAACAGTGTAAATATTAAAGGAATGAGAGGCTGTCATATTTCTGTCAGCCCGGATGACAGTTATCTGTTCATTTCCGGATATCATGACGGAAAGATCACGGTCGTGAAGTTAAATGAAGACGGTTCTGTGGGAGCCATCACAGATGGTGTATTCCACAAGGGTCTCGGAAGCGTGGCGGAGCGTAATTTCCGTCCGCATGTGAGCTGCAGTCATCTGACACCGGACGGAAAGTTTTTAATGGTAGCGGATGTAGGCATTGACCAGATCAAGATCTATCGTTTCAACCCGAACGACGGAAAAATCGCGCACGTGGATACGGTTCGAAGTGAATTGGAATCCGGACCGAAGAACTTTGTATTCAGTAAAGATGGAAAGTTCTTTTATGTAGTTCATGAATTGAAAAATATGATCGATGTATATTCCTACCAGGCGGAAGAGCGAGTTCCTGTGATCGAAAAGGTACAGACGATCTCGACCACCGGAGATGATCCGGATCCGTTGGCAGCGGCTTGTGCGATGCGTTTTGAACCAAATCAGGATTATCTGTTCTGCAGCAATGCAGGTGACAATACAGTTTCCATGTACGAGAGGGATACCGAGACAGGGTTCCTGGAACTGAAATTCTGCTTGCCGATCAGCGGAAACTATCCGAAGGATATCGCGCTATTCCCGGACAGTGCTCATCTGGCTTCTTTCAACCATGTAAGTGGAAGCATCTCATTCTTCCGTGTGGATTATGAGAAGAGTCTTTTGGTAATGAGTAGCCGTACTGTGCGTGTAAATGAGCCGAACTGTTGTGAAATTGTAAAACTGGGAGAATAATTATGGCAGCAGGATCAACCATTGGAACATTGTTTAAAATGACGACATGGGGAGAGTCCCATGGAAAAGCGATCGGCGTGG
>JAFYOD010000368.1 GCA_017556515.1 Lachnospiraceae bacterium | reverse complement strand
TCATTACAACCATAGCGGCTGCCAGGGCAATACCTGCCTTTACCAAACTATTTTTCTTCATTTCTTTTCCCTTCAACATCTAATTATTTCGCAGCATTCTCGATCAGGAAGTAAGTACCTGCATACATACCGTACATCTTCTCGGCCTGCTCTTTGCCATAACGCTCCTCCAGATGTGCAGTATCATCGCATCCGTTGATTCGTGCTACCATTGCCTTCTGCTCTTCTGTCGCCTGGATATTCTCCACACGGATGATCTCATTCATAACCATCTCTTCTTTGATGGATTCCACTACGTCAGCTTCTGCCTGTTCCGGAGTTGTGTTCATAAAGGAAGCAAGGAATGTTTTGTAATCCATGCCGTACAGCATTGCCTGAGCAATGTACTGATCCTTGAACTCACTGACTCTTTCCTCCGCTAATTTGGAGTCTACTGTAACTTCTGAATTAGCTACAACCTGAGATAACAGCTCTACTGCAGATTCCATATAATAATAAACTTCTGCATTGATCTCCATCTTGTTGCGAGTATCATTTCTTAACTGCTCCAGAGTTGCGTCCTTTTTGTATGTTACACGCTGAGCCAGTTCATCGTTAAGTTCTACCTCATCCAGATTTGTTACGTAGTTCAGTTTTACGTGGAAGACAACGTCTTTTCCGGCCAGGCTTGCATTATGATAATCTTCCGGGAAAGTGAGCGGAATATCTTTTTCCTCACCCGGCATCATACCAACAACAGCATCTTCAAAACCTTCGATAAATGTGTCAGATCCAAGTTCCAGATCGTGAGCATAAGCAGTTCCGCCTTCAAATGCAACGCCATCTAACTTACCTTCATAATCAATGTTCGCGTTGTCGCCTTCAACCGCTGCACGCTCTTTATTTCTCGGCGGATACTGAGTTGCAAGAGCATGAAGCTGTGCTTCAACTTCTCCGGATGTAACTTCATCTCTTACTTTTGTATGTGTCAGACCTTTGTACTCACCAAGAACCAGAGAACTTTCTGTTTCTGCCTGAGCAACGGTTGTCTCTACCGCTGCAGCTGTTGTCGCTGCTGTTGTCTCTGTTGCTGTATTATTTCCACAACCGGTCATAAGCACCATCGCTGCTGCCATTGCGATACCGGCTTTCATCATATTTCTTTTTGTCATGTTACTTCCCTTTCCAAACTTACTAGGTTACGTGGGTACAAAAACCCACTTTTGCGATTCTAACACAAAGAGATTTTAATGAAAAGAGGTTTCACAGTTTTTTCAGAAATTAAAAGTGAATTTAAGCTAGTAAAAATATAATAGCAATATCTGCAGAAAAACCATACTATCTCCAAAACGGTTGACTACCTTTGCTTCGATGCGATTTTATCCGACTGTAGTCGGTCGCAATAAGATCGTCCGCGACCTTTGTACAGTCGAAAATCTTTCGAAGCGCAGTCGTCTAACCTATCATTTGAGATATGTATGGTTTTTCTATCACATATTGTATGTATATTTTACTAAACTTAAATACAGATATAATTTTGAATCGAAAAAGTATCTGATAAC
>JAFYOD010000367.1 GCA_017556515.1 Lachnospiraceae bacterium | reverse complement strand
TTCGCACTTCCTGCACCGCGGAGAGTACCGGCGAAAATCTGTGTGAGGCATGTGACCGGAACTACCATGACACAAAGTCTCATGAACAGGGTTCCGTAATATACCACTTCCACATCACGGTTGAACAGGGAGACAAGCTGCGGAGCAAATATGTACAGGAAGCATGCCATAACAAAGATCAACGGGAAAGAGATCTTTAAAGCTGTTTTTACACCGGCTTTTACACGGTCCAGATTCTTTGCACCGATATTCTGGCCTGCGAAGGTTGTAACTGCCTGAGCAATACTCTGAAGCGGAAGGCCAAGGAAACTGTCGATCTTTGTAAAGCTGCTCCAGCCCGCCATACCTGCAGAACCAAAGCTGTTGATATAGGACTGTACATATACATTTGAGAAGGAAGTCACTGCCTGCTGAAGACCGACCGGAAGACCGACGGAGAGGATCTCTTTGGTCAGGTTCATATCTACATGGAGATCCTTCCAGATAAGGCGATATTTTTCATTTGTTTTTGTCAATAAGTACAAGATCAGAACAGATGATATCAGCTGAGCGATCACCGTCGCATAAGCAACACCTGCGATTCCCATGTCAAAACCTACCACAAAGAGCAGGTCAAGGATAATGTTCATGATACTGGAGAAAATCAGGAAATACAACGGACGTTTTGTATCACCGACTGCACGGAGAATACCGGCGCCCATGTTGTATACCATCAATCCTGTGATACCGCCAAAGTAGATACGGAGGTATACAGAGGAGGATGGGAGTACATCTTCCGGAGTATCCATGAGGCGCAGAAGAAACGGAGATAGAACAATACCGGCAGCTGTACATAAAACACTTCCGATAAAGGTCAGAGCCATCGTAGTTTCAATCGCTCTGTGCAGGGTCTCATCATCGTGGGCTCCGAAGTACCGGCTGATGATAACACTTGCACCGACGGAAATACCGCCAAAAAACATAACCAGTGTGTTGATGATATAAGTTGTAGAACCGACGGCTGCCAGAGCTTCCTTGCCGACAAAGTTACCGACCACAAGGCTGTCTACCGTATTGTACAGATACTGGAAAATATTGCCGAGCAGGAGCGGGATCGCGAATGTGATCAATAGTTTCGCAATGTTGCCTTCGGTCATATCCAGAGTCTTGGATTTTTTTAAATTACTCATAAAAAGTCCCCCTGAATCAATCATCTTCTTCCTTATAGTTTAATCCGAAATCTGTCTAATGTCAAATTTTGTTTCAAAGATTCAGTATTCTTGGCGATGGGAAACTGCTTGCATGGATGCTGAAAAAATGTTATATTGAAAGATAGATTACTATAGAAGATTTATTATAGAAGAGAGGAACATAAATGGCAGAGTATTCCCAGGAAAAAATCAGGAATTTTTGTATCATTGCCCATATCGACCATGGCAAATCCACACTGGCAGACCGTATCATTGAGCATACAGGTCTTTTAACCAGCCGCGAGATGCAGTCTCAGGTCCTGGACAATATGGACCTTGAGCGCGAACGTGGAATTACGATCAAGTCTCAGGCGGTACGTACAGTGTACCGTGCGAAAGACGGAGAAGAATATATTTTTAACTTAATTGACACCCCGGGTCACGTAGACTTTAACTACGAGGTTTCCCGAAGCCTTGCAGCATGTGACGGTGCGATCTTAGTAGTCGATGCCGCACAGGGTATCGAGGCACAGACACTGGCAAACGTATATCTGGCTTTAGATCATGACCTGGAAGTATTCCCGGTTATCAACAAGATCGACCTTCCAAGTGCAGAGCCGGATCGTGTGGCAGCCGAGATCGAAGATGTGATTGGTATCGAGGCTCATGATGCACCGAGAATTTCTGCAAAGAATGGTTTAAATATTGAAGACGTATTAGAGGCAGTCGTAGAGAAAATCCCGGCACCGCAGGGGGATCCGGAAGCTCCGCTTCAGGCGCTGATCTTTGACTCCCTTTACGATCCGTACCGTGGTGTTATCGTATTCTTCCGAGTAAAAGAAGGTACGATCAGAAAAGGCACTCCGGTTAAGATGATGGCGACAGGTGCAACTTATGATGTAGTAGAAGTTGGTACTTTCGGTGCAGGTCAGTTCTTCCCGTGTGAAGAACTTTCTGCAGGTATGGTAGGTTATCTGACAGCCAGCATTAAAAATGTAAAAGATACTCGCGTTGGTGATACCATTACAAACCGTGTAAACCCATGTGCAGCTCCGCTTCCGGGTTACAAGAAAGTAACTTCCATGGTTTACTGTGGTCTTTATCCGGCAGACGGTGCCAAGTATCCGGAACTTCGTGATGCATTAGAGAAACTTCAGCTAAACGATGCGTCCCTGTTCTTCGAGCCGGAGACATCCATTGCCCTTGGCTTTGGTTTCCGATGCGGTTTCCTTGGTCTTCTTCACTTAGAGATCATCCAGGAGCGTTTAGAGCGTGAGTACAACTTAGATCTTGTTACAACCGCACCGAGCGTAGTTTACCGTATTCATAAGCTCAATGGCGAGATGATCGAGCTTACAAACCCGACCAATATGCCGGATCCGACTGAGATCGATTATATGGAAGAGCCGATCGTTACAGCGGAGATCATGGTAACAACAGAGTTCGTAGGTGCGATCATGACTCTTTGCCAGGAGCGCCGCGGTGTATACCTTGGCATGGAATATATGGAGGCAACAAGAGCCGTTCTTCGCTATGAGCTTCCGTTAAACGAGATCATTTACGACTTCTTTGATGCATTAAAATCCAGATCCAGAGGTTATGCATCCTTTGACTATGAGCTGAAGGGTTATGAGAGATCCGAACTTGTGAAACTGGATATTCTCATCAACCGTGAGGAAGTCGATGCTCTTTCCTTCATCGTATTCTCCGGAAATGCTTACGAGCGCGGAAGAAGAATGTGTGAGAAGTTAAAAGATGAGATCCCGAGACATCTGTTTGAGATCCCGATCCAGGCAGCTGTTGGCGGCAAGATCATTGCACGTGAGACTGTTAAGGCTGTTCGTAAGGACGTACTTGCGAAGTGTTACGGTGGTGATATTACCCGTAAGAAGAAACTTCTTGAAAAACAGAAGGAAGGTAAGAAGCGTATGCGTCAGGTAGGTAATGTGGAAATTCCGCAGAAGGCCTTCATGAGTGTACTGAAACTTGACGAAGAATAAAGAACAGTAGAGTTCACGTTTCTCATAAAAACAAAAGGGTGCTGTGTTTGCAGCACCCTTATTTTAATCTAGAGGAGACGAAATATGGAATTATATATTCACATTCCATTTTGTGCCAGAAAGTGTGCGTATTGTGATTTTCTTTCTTTTCCACAGACGAAAGAAACGATGCAGAACTATGTGGAAAAACTGATCAAGGAAATTCGCCGGGCGGGTAAAGAGTATGGTGAACGCCCTGTTTCCACTATTTTTATCGGAGGAGGAACGCCCTCGATTCTGGAAGCAGATCAGATGACTGCGATCATGCAGTCTGTAAAAGAGTCCTTTTCTATAGAAGAAACTGCAGAGATATCTATGGAGGCCAACCCGGGTACTGTAACGGAAGAGAAACTTTTGGCTTACAAAAAATCCGGCATCAACCGTATCAGCTTTGGTCTACAGTCTGCGGATAATCGGGAGTTGCAGCTGCTGGGAAGAATTCACACTTACGAAGAATTTTTAGAAAGCTATCAGTTGGCCAGAGCTTGTGGATTTGACAATATTAATGTGGATCTGATGTCAGCACTTCCGGGGCAGACCGTCGAAAGTTGGGAAGATACACTGACTCGTGTGGCCGGATTGGATCCGGAACATATTTCTGCGTACAGTCTGATCATCGAAGAAGGAACTCCGTTTTTTGATAAATACGGGGAAGAGCGCGGAAACGGACTTTTGCCGGACGAAGATGCAGAACGAGAGATGTACCACAGAACAAAAGCAATTTTGCGTGAGATGGGATATGAGCGTTATGAGATTTCAAACTATGCAAAAGCGGGAAAAGAGTGCAGACATAATATCGGTTATTGGACAGGCATTCCGTATTTAGGATTGGGCCTGGGGGCTTCTTCCTATATAGATGGGTATCGTTTTTGCAATAACAGTGATCTGAAAGCGTATCTGGCCAATGAACCGGGAGAGCGCTTTGATGAGGTGCTGCTTACGGAGCAAGATCTACAGGAGGAATACTTTTTTGTAGGTCTTCGTCTGGTAAAAGGTGTGTCTTTGAATCGGTTTGAAGAACTGTTCGGTGTGCCGGCAGAAACCGTTTATCCGGGGTTACTGGAGAAGATGATCCGAGACGGAGGTGCCGAATTGCATGGTAAGGAAGACGTGTTCTTTCATTTGACAGATTTCGGCATGGATGTAAGTAATTACTTTATGTCACAATTTCTTCAGGACTAAAAAATTAAATAATTTTTACAAAAAGGCTATCGAATTCTAAAAAAATGTGGTAATATTGTACTAACCTATTTAAAAATAATTCAGGGGGAGATATTATGGCAAAAGAAATGATTGCGATGCTGCTTGCTGGTGGTCAGGGATCCCGTCTTTATGCTCTGACACAGAAGTTAGCAAAACCTGCAGTTCCTTTTGGCGGCAAGTATCGTATTATCGACTTCCCGCTCTCTAACTGCGTAAACTCCGGTATCGACACAGTAGGTATTCTTACACAGTATCAGCCGATGGTACTTAACGAGTACATCGGAAACGGCCAGCCGTGGGACCTTGACCGTCTCTATGGTGGTGTTCATGTACTTCCGCCGTACCAGAAAGCTTCCGGCTCTGACTGGTATAAAGGTACAGCGAATGCTATCTACCAGAACATTCCGTTCATCGAGCGCTACGATCCGGAATACGTAATTATTCTTTCCGGTGACCAGATCTGCAAACAGGACTACAGCGACTTCTTACGTTTCCACAAAGAGAAAAACGCTGAATTCTCCGTAGCAGTTATGGAAGTTCCGTGGGAAGAGGCATCCCGTTTCGGCCTTATGGTAGCTGATGAGAACGATAAGATCACTGAGTTCCAGGAGAAACCGAAGAACCCGAAGTCTAACTTAGCTTCTATGGGTATCTATATCTTCAACTGGGATATCCTTAAAAAATATCTTGAAGAGGATGAGGCTGATCCGAATTCTGAGAACGACTTTGGTAACAATATTATCCCGAATCTGTTAAAAGACGGCCGCAACATGTATGCGTACCACTTTGACGGATACTGGAAAGATGTAGGAACAATTTCTTCCCTTTGGGAAGCTAACATGGAAGTTATGGATCCGGAAAACTCCGGTATCGACCTGTTCGATGAGAACTGGAAGATCTACAGCCGTAACAGCGGTATGACAGGTCATAAGATCGGTGCTAACGCTACAGTTGAGAACTCCATGATCACAGATGGTTGCCGTGTTGACGGTAACGTAAAACACTCCATTCTTTTCGCCGGTGTTAAGGTAGAAGAGGGTGCAGAGGTTGAGGATGCAGTAGTTATGGGCGGCGCTGTTATCAAAGCAGGCGCTGTTGTAAAACATTGTATCGTTGCTGAAAACGTAGTGATCGGTGAAAACGCGATCGTTGGTGCTATGCCGACAGCTGACGAAAAGGGTGTTGCTACTGTAGGTCCTGGCGTTGTTGTAGGTCCGAACGCTAAGATCGGCCCGAATGCAATGGTTAGCAAAAACGTAGAAGGTGGTGAAGAAGTATGGTAAATTCCAACGCAAATGCTCTGGGTATTATTTTCCCAAACGCTTATGACAGCTATGTTCCGGAGTTAGTTAACGATCGTCTTATGGCTTCTATCCCGTTTGCCGGCCGTTATCGTATGGTAGATTTCGTGTTATCCAGCATGGTTACAAGCGGAATCGATAACATCTCCATCCTTGTTCGTAACAACTACCATTCTCTTATGGACCACCTTGGTTCCGGTCGTGAGTGGGATCTTACACGTAAGAATGGCGGCTTAAGCATTTATCCGCCGTACTCTGAGAAAGGTATGAAAGTTTATGCAGGTCGTGTTGACGGTCTTGCAAGCATTCTTCCGACTCTGAAAGATCAGAAAGAAAAATATGTGATCCTCGCTGATACAAACATCGCTGTAAACTTTGATTTCAAAGCTATGTTAGAGGCTCACATTGCAAGTGGTGCAGATGTAACAGTTGCTTATGCGAAGGAAGAAATTCCGGAAGCTATGATGAAGAATCAGGATTTCAGCAACTTATACTTCACATTCAATATGGATGGAAACCACATCAAGAAGATTTACATCAACTCCGAAGAAAAAGGCGTTCAGAATCTCTCCATGAACATCTATATCATGGATAGAGAATTCCTGATCAAAGAGATCACAGCTGCTTTCGTTCGTGGTTTTGTATACTTTGAGCGTGATATCCTTGCTCCGAACACTGATAAATTCAACATTCAGGGTTATGAGTTCAATGGATACAAAGCAAGAATCTGCGATATGAAGAGCTACTTCGATGAGAACATGAAACTCTTAAAAGATGAGAACCTTGACGGTTTATTCGCAGGCAATCCGATCTATACAAAAGTTCGTGATGACAACCCGACAAGATACATCGCCGGTGCGAAGGGTAAGAACTCTCTCGTAGCTGACGGTTGTGTGATCGAAGGTATTGTTGAGAACTGTATCCTTTTCCGTGGCGTTAAAGTTGAAAAGGGTGCAAAAGTTAAGAACTGCGTTCTTATGCAGGATACAGTTGTTGAGTGTGGTGCTAACCTCGAGTACGTAATTACAGATAAGAATGTTAAAGTATCTGTAGCTCAGGAGCTTCACGGAACAGACAGCTTCCCGGTATATGTAGCGAAGGGACAGATCGTTTAATCAATGAACATAAAAAGAAGGGGTATCGATTTTTCGATACCCCTTTTCATGTCTGAAACTATTCTATTAAGACTGGATAATGAACACTTCTGCATTTCTAACGCCATGTTCTCTTGTCTCACTGTGAGTGTTAAAGTAAATATCAATGTGGTTGCCTTTTACTCCGCCGCCAACGTCCTGAGCAACGTACTCTTTACCGTTGATCAGAAGTTTTGTACCCATCGGGATAACACGTTTGTCAACCGCTACTGTATAATCTGCTGTGGCAAGAGCACCGGAGCTGGTCTGACGTCCCCAACCCTCAGAGCACTGGTAGCACGGGCAGTAAGCAGTTGTCTTAAATGTTCCTAACGGGATCAGGTTGTTATGTGCAACTTCTGTGGATGTGGAGTAGGACAGTGTCTGCGGGAGTGTTACTTCGCCACAGGAGAGGCTTACTGTGTAAGAGGACTCCGGGAGAGTATCCCATTCGATCCCAACGTGGAAGCCGTAGTTACCGGTACCGATATCCGCAGATTCGAGATCAGCACGGTATTCGTTTGCTTCTTTTGTTTCTGTACAAACGATTTCTCCGGTAGCCTTGTCTGTTACAGTAACCGTGATCATCTGAGAAACTTCCGGATTTGTGGAGTCCCAGAGCCAGCCGGCAACTGCATTTCCTTCAATGCTGTCCAGGTGACCGTTAAGTGTCGTATTCGCGAAGGCGCAGGCTGCATTTAACATAGTGAAGAGCATTACCAGTAAAGTGGCAGCCAGTAGTCTTGTTTTTTTCATGATTTAAAATATCCTTTCCGTTTCCAAGTTTTAAACTATTAAAAAAGTATGATGAAAATGTAACAAAAATGTAACAACTTGGAAACAAGTAGTTTTTTACCATGAAAATCTTCGTTTGTCAAGTCCTTAACGAAAAAAACAGGCGATAAGTGGGGGAAAACGTAAAAAAATCCCCCAAAACAGCATGTTTTAGGATGAAAACAGGGCTGATGTGGGGGATTGTAAAATTTGATTTGTTAACAATTATTTGGCAGTGAAAACATCCACTGTTTTTGTGCCAAAAGCAAGGGCTTCCGCGTGTGTTTCAAAGAAAATATCTACCTTATTGCCATTGACACTGCTACCCTTATCTTCAACGGTATAGGTGATGCCATTGATGACAAGCTTTGTGCCGATCGGGAATTTATTGAGATCTGCGGAAAGGGTGTGGTTCGCTTTCGGGATTGTTCCGGAATATGTTTTTGTATATCCGCCGGAACACTTCTGACAGTTGCAGTAACCGGTAGCCTTGAATTCGCCCAGGTATTCACCAGGCTCAGCAGACTCTATCTTTGGTGTATTCGCAGACTGTACTGTTTTGGAACTGCCAGAGGAAGAGGATTTATTAACAGAGGTTTTTGTTGTGGAAGGAGATACTGTTTCTTCCTTCGTGTCTACATAACCAGGTCCGAGTGCGATCTTTTCCAGTGGGATCTCTTCCATCGTCGGAGCAGCGGTGGCATTTTGAACAGCGTCCGGGATAGGAGTAACTGCACTAGCGGATGCTTCTGCGGATTTGGATGCCAGCAAAGTATCTTTGGATACAGAGTAAGTACCGATCAGCGGAACTCTTTCTTCACCGGAAATAGCGGTTGCTGTGACAAGGAATGTTTCACCATATAATTTTGTCCAGTCGATCTGGCAGGAAAAACCATGATTGGCTGAACCAAGAGCAATTTTCAGATCTTCTCGTGGCAGAACAGCTTGAGTGGTTGTGAATGTATTGGCTCCAGGACCACTTTCATTGGAAGAAATAGCGATTTCTACGGTTACACTTTCTTCGGATGCTTCTGCATTCCACGCCCAACCGGAAATGGAATCAGCAGTTACGGTGTCCAAGTGTCCGGAAAGCTGTGCTGCAAAAGCCGGAACCATAGTAATAGAAGAAAGAAGGAGCGCGGTGCCGAGTGTTGCCAAACGACAAAGTAGGCTTTTTTTCATATATGACCTCACATTCGTACATAATTAACAAATAAGATTCAAGATTAATAACTTATTTCATTATATTTACAATTATATTAAATGTCAATAATTGGGCATGATATGAGGTGGAGAGCCACAAAATTGCCACGTTTAAATTATGAAAAAACTCTTAATTAACCAAGAAAGTCTTGACAAATGACGGCTCTGGATATATAGTAACATCTGTAAATGTTAGCACTCCACTGAAAAGAGTGCTAATAAAACGAAAGAGGTGAAATTGTGGAGCTGGATGCAAGAAAAGAAAAGATATTAAAAGCAATTATCCAGACATATTTGGAAACGGGTGAGCCGGTTGGTTCAAGAACGATCTCCAAGTATTCGGATCTGAAATTAAGCTCTGCAACGATCCGAAATGAGATGTCTGATCTGGAGGAAATGGGATACATTATCCAGCCGCATACTTCTGCAGGCCGTATTCCTTCTGATAAAGGATATCGCTTCTATGTTGACCAGATCATTCGAGAAAAGGAAAATCAGGTTAACGAGATGCAGGAGATCATGATCCAGAGAGTGGACCGTGTCGAGCTTCTGCTGAAGCATATGGCCCAGCTTTTGGCGACAAATACAAACTATGCGACGATGATCAGCGGACCGACTTCGAATCTGACAAAACTGAAATTTATTCAGCTTTCCAAAGTGGAAGAAAAGAAACTTTTGATCGTGGTTGTGGTAGAAGGAAACATCATTCGAAACTCTTTTGTGAATCTGGAAGAAGATGTAACCCACGAGGATGTACTGAATCTGAACATTCTGTTAAACAATAGTTTAAACGGACTTACAATCCAGGAAATCAATCTCGGTATGATCTCCAAGCTGAAAGAGCAGGCAGGTATTCATAAGCAGGTGATCGAACTGGTACTTAACGAAGTATCCGAAGCGATCCAGGCACAGGATGCAGATCTTCAGATCTACACCAGCGGCGCGACCAACATTTTCAAATATCCGGAGCTTTCCGATACACAGAAAGCCAGCCAGCTTTTGAATACACTGGAGCATAAAGAACTGTTAAAAGGTCTGTTTGATGACAAACAGCTTCCGGCAGTATCGGATCCACAGATTCAGGTATACATTGGAGATGAGACACCGATCCAGTCCATGAAAGACTGCAGTGTCGTTACTGCAAACTATGTTTTGGGTGACGGCCTTCGCGGAACTATCGGTATCATCGGACCGAAGCGAATGGATTACGAAAAAGTAGTAAGCACTCTGCGAACTCTTGTTTCGCAGTTAAATGATACTTTTAATCAATAAATATTGAAAGGTGAATATTTCAAGTGGCAGAAAAAGACTTAGAAAAGGGAAACCTTGAGGAAGAAGTAAAAGAGACAGAAGCTGTGGAAACAGAGGAGACAACTGCAGAAGAACTTGCTGCAGAGGAATCCGCAGAAGAAACAGCTGACGGTAAAAAAGAGAAGAAGGGATTCTTCTCCAAGAAAAAAGATCCGAGAGATACTCAGATCGAGGAGCTTACAGACAGACTGAAACGCAACATGGCAGAGTTTGATAACTTCCGTAAGCGTACAGAAAAAGAAAAATCTGCGATGTACGAGATTGGCGCGAAAGATGTGATTTCCAAAATTCTCCCGGTTGTGGACAATTTTGAAAGAGGTCTCGCAGCGATCCCGGCAGATATGAAGGGAACTCCGGTCGAAGAAGGCATGGAGAAGATCTACAAGCAGTTAATGAAAACACTGGAAGACATGGGCGTAAAGCCGATCGAAGCAGTGGGTAACGAGTTCGATCCGAATTTCCATAATGCAGTGATGCATATTGATGATGAAAATTTAGGTGAGAACGTTGTGGCAGCTGAATTACAGAAGGGTTACACCTACCGTGATTCTGTGATCCGTCACAGTATGGTACAGGTTGCAAACTAACATTTCGTTTAGTTAACAGATAGAAATTTCATTTTTTCAGGAGGAAAAAATCATGGGTAAAATTATTGGTATTGACTTAGGTACAACAAACAGCTGTGTAGCTGTAATGGAAGGTGGTAAACCAACAGTTATCGCTAACGCAGAGGGCGTTAGAACAACTCCGTCTATCGTTGCTTTCGCAAAAAACGGCGACCGTTTAGTTGGTGATCCGGCGAAACGTCAGGCTGTTACAAACGCAGACAGAACAATCTCTTCTATTAAGAGACATATGGGTACAGATTACAAAGTAACAATCGAAGATAAAAAGTACACACCGCAGGAAATCTCTGCTATGATCCTTCAGAAATTAAAAGCAGACGCAGAAGCTTACCTTGGTGAGAAAGTAACAGAGGCTGTTATCACAGTTCCGGCTTACTTCAACGATGCTCAGCGTCAGGCTACAAAGGATGCAGGACGTATCGCAGGTCTTGATGTAAAACGTATCATCAACGAACCAACAGCTGCAGCATTAGCATACGGTCTTGACAATGAAAAAGAACAGAAAATCATGGTATACGACTTAGGTGGTGGTACATTCGACGTATCTAT
>JAFYOD010000366.1 GCA_017556515.1 Lachnospiraceae bacterium | reverse complement strand
GATCGGAATACTACTGGTTTCTCGCACTTTCAATGTGGTGCGTATACCATCCAGCCCTGGCATCATCACATCTACGATCATTAAATTCACTTCATTTTCAGCCAAAAGATCAAGGGCTTCGTATCCGTCATAAGCCTTGATCACGTTGAAACCTTCACTCGACAGGTAAATGTTGATCGCTTCTACGATCTGTTTATCATCATCACATACAAGTATTGTTTGCATATGTAAGACCTCCTTATATGTTAATAGAAAGAAAAATCGTTCACTGCCCTTAGTATATCATAAAAGAACAGTGAACGTATTAAATTTTCCTAACGATTAACAAAATTTCCTTGAAATGAATATTCGTTAAGGATTATTGTTCGCATGCTTTCAAGTTGCGAAGGAGATACTGATAACGAAGCTGTGCGGCATTCAGTTCATAGATGTAGCAGTCGATCAATACGGGATCAACGACATGTTCGAATTGATTTTGAGCTGATGTAATGGCCAGTTTACTGAGTTCTATTTGACGTTTCAATTCGACAATTTCTTTTTCGGTCTTCTCTTTTTTAGGGAAAATCATTCAAATTTCCTCCGGTCAGTCAATCGTTCTTCTTAATGGAAGTATATCCGGTTTTTTATTGATTATGCAGATTTGACAAATCGAGAAAATAGGATTTGTAAGATTTCGACGAAAATTGAGGGGCGTTTTTTACAGATCTGAAATTGACTTTCTGAAGAATTTCGAGGATAATAAGGGCACATTCAGAAATGAGTTCTCATTTCTATTTGGCACATAATTTACCGGCAGATTCGCCGGATGCCCATGTTCGGGCAAAACATCCCCAAATACTTATTTTGGTAGGATTTTACGGAAGGAGTGACTGTATTTTTTGACAGGTTTATTTGTTGTACTCTTTTTAGCTGCATGGACTGACTGAAGAACAGGAAAGATCCGAAATTGGACCATTGTCCTGGGACTTCTGATCGGAGTTACGGAAATCTTTGTAAAAAGTGAAACAACAGATCTTGTCTTTCGCTTGCTGTTCTTTTGGGTACATGTCTTTGGTACATGTGCTGTGTTTTATGTATTCTTTTTATGCAAGATGCTGGGAGCGGGAGATATCAAGTTAATGGCAGTCTGTACAGGTTTTCTTGGAATTGAACAAGGCGCTCAGATGATCGTATGTGGATTACTTTTGGCATTGATTGTGGAAAGCTTTCGGTCCAAGATCCGGAAGTGTGGATATCCGGAATCTAGAAAGAAAAAAGTAAGACTGGCTCCGTATCTGTTTTTGGGACACTGTGTTTATTGGTTTGTTTTGCAGTGAACGAAGATGAAGGGAGGAATTGAATGAAGAAGATCATGGCAGTCTATGACGAAGATCCGTTTTATGCGGAACGACTGTCTGACTATGTCAATCGAAAAGAGAAAGGAATCTTTAAAGCACAGGCATTTACTTCGAAAGAGCGGCTGGAAGAGTTCGCGAAGGAGCATGAGATCGATGTGCTTTTAGCTGGGGAATCGGTGGAGAAGGAGACTTTTCGAGAACTAAAAACCGTTCAGAAGATTTATCTCACAGAAGAACGTGAATCGGAAAGGATACGAGAAGAAGCATCCGTTTATAAATATCAGTCTGGTGACGATATTATTCGGGAGATTATGGCCGTATATTGTGAGGCTCCCGGTGTGAAAACAGTTTTTCCCGGACTCACGGAGCGGGAAAAACGCATTATTGGGGTATATTCTCCGGTTGGCCGATGTGGGAAAACGTCCTTATCTCTGGCAATGGGGCAACTGTTGGCAAAGGAGGAGAAAGTCTTATTTATTTCTCTGGATACATTTACCGGATTTTCGCAGTTGTTGGATGAACAGTGGAAACGAGATCTGTCGGATCTGATCTATTACTACAAACAAGGAAGATTCCATGGACTCAGACTAAATTCGATCATTTATTATCTGGGTGATATGGCATGGCTGCCTCCGTTTCGGTATCCGGAGGATTTTGGCCAGATTACTGCAGCAGAGATGGCAGAGCTGTTGGTTCTGATCCTTCGGGAAAGCGATTATGAGACGATTGTTTTGGATATTGGAAATTATGATCGACAGGTGCTTCCGATATTAGAGGTATGCAATGTGATCTATATGCCCATCAAGGAGGATTCGGTCTCTCATGCGAAATTGAAAGAATTTGAGAAGTATGCAGGTGATTTTGGCAATCGAGGCATGAAAGAGAAAATACATAAGATCCATGTGCCTTTGGTAACCGGTGCAAAGCGAATGGAACATTTTCCGCAGGAACTGTTGTGGGGAGATATGGGAGATTTTGTACGTGGGTTATTGAAAGGACAGAGAGGACTTTGGATTTCATGAGGCCGGACGATTTGGGGCAATTAAAACAGGAACTGAAACAAGAGATCATGCAGGGATTTTCTTATCAATATCAGATGACGGATGAAGAAGTTGCTCAGATTATTGATGAGACTATACAGAAACGATCAAAAATGCAGCCAATCACACTTCGGGAACAATTGAAACTGCAGAGAGAACTGTTTGATTCTTTTCGAAGGCTGGATATCTTGCAGGAACTGGTCGATGATCCGGCTATTACAGAGATCATGGTAAATGGTCCGAAAGAAGTATTCGTAGAGAGTGGGGGAAAACTAGGGCGGTGGGACAAGTCTTTCGAATCCAAAACCCAGCTTCTGGACCTGATCCAGCAAATTGTCGGAAGAGTAAACCGTATTGTTAACACGTCGACACCAATCGTATCGGCACGATTGCCGGATGATTCTCGTGTTCATGTGGTTTTGGAGCCGGTCGCACTTAATGGACCGATCCTGACGATCCGAAAGTTTCCGGAGCCGATGACCATGGAAAAGCTTCTGGAATACGGGAGTATCTCAGAAGAAGCTGTGGAATTGTTAAAGAAGCTGACAGCTGCCCGCTACAACATATTTGTCAGTGGGGGAACAGGAGCCGGGAAGACCTCCTTTCTGAATGCATTGTCGGAATTTATTCCGGGAGATGAACGGGTGATCACGATTGAAGATTCTGCGGAATTGAATCTTTCACATATTTCTAATCTGGTGAGAATGGAGACCAGAGAAGCGAATGCAGAAGGAGAAGGAGCGATCGCGATCGGGGATCTGATAAGAGAGTCCCTGCGCATGAGACCGGACCGTATCGTGGTAGGAGAAGTGCGCGGAAAAGAGGCGTTGGATATGCTCCAGGCACTAAATACCGGGCACGGAGGATTTTCAACAGGACACGGGAACAGTGTGAAAGATATGCTGAGCCGATTGGAAACCATGACATTAATGAGTGCCGAATTGCCTCTTCAGGCAATCCGAAGTCAAATTGTTTCAGCAATTGATATCATGGTTCATGTGGCGAGAATGCGTGATAAAAGCAGGAGGGTGATCGCGATTGAGGAGGTGGATCGGATTGAAAATGGGGAGATCATCTTGAATCCGTTGTTTTCCTTTGTGGAGACAAGTGAGGGGAAAGAATCCGAAAAAGTGGAAGGCAGACTGCAAAAGATCGGAACGCTCAAACATCAAGAAAAACTTAGAATGGCAGGATACCGATTATAAAACGTATCAGTTAAGTAAAAAGGAATGGGTGATCTGCGCTGTGCGTGGAATAGCAGGTGTCGGGATTTTGAGTTTTGTATTTTATAGGAGTATGGCGGTATTCATCTGTATGATCCCATTCGGATTATGTTATCCATTCGCTATGAGAAAACAGTACCAAAAGAAGCGGCAAGAATTGCTGCTTATACAGTTTAAGGACTTGATCCTCTCTCTATCCGCTTGTTTGTCGGCCGGATACTCGACGGAGAATGCGTTTTCGGAAGCACTCAAAGAAGTAACACGCGTGTATGGAACGGATGCAATGATCGTGAAGGAGATTCGATGGATGATCTACAAAAACCGGCTAAACTGTACCATGGAAGAGGCTCTGATGGATTTTGCGGAACGCAGTGGTCTGGACGATGTGAAAAGCTTTGCGGATATTTTTTCGGAGGCCAGATCCAGCGGCGGAGAACTGATGAAAATTATTGCCAGAACCGCGGAGATTATTTCAGAAAAAATCCGTATTCAGCAAGAAATCCTGACGAGCACCACTTCCAGGAGACTAGAACAGAAAGTCATGAGTGCAGTACCGATTGGGATCGTGTGTTATCTGGAGCTTACCTCACGGGGATTTTTTGATGTGCTTTATGAATCAATGGTCGGTCGAGGGATCATGACCGGATGCCTGGGAGCATATCTGGGTGCAATCGTATTGGGAAAGAAAATATTAGATATAACGGTATGAGAATAACACGAAAAAAGGTATTTGAAGGGATCAGGCGCTATGGAAAGTACGCTGTATGTATTGTGATAGGAGCAGTCTTCTATCTGTTCGCAGAGTTTTTGGGACAAGAAACCAATTTTGTGGAAAGCGGCAGATTATATAGAAATCCTTGTGGACAAGGGGAGACGCCTTATAAGATTTTTGTGGATGGATTAGAGGAATCTTTTTTCGTTGAACTTTTAGTACCGGAACAGGAACTGTCAGAAGAACAATTTCGCGCATCGATTCCAAAAATGGCAGATTTATTAATGGAACGGATGGTTGGAGCAAATCCGTCACTGCAAGAAGTGTATGGAAATCTGAATCTGGTGCGAGAACTTCCGGAGTATGGAGTAAAGGTGGACTGGCAGTCTGATTCTCCGGAGATTGTGGGAAGTGACGGTATCGTATATGCAGAAGAACCGGAAGAAGTATATCTTGAAGCAATCTTGAACAATGGGAATGTTTCGGAAACATTGGAAATTCCAATCATGGTATATCCTGTACAGGTATCGCCGGAGGAACGGTTTCGTCTTGTATTGGAGGATGTGATACAACAGAATCCGGAACAGGAAGAAGTTCTCCTTCCGACGGAGTTTGAAGGGAAAAAGATCCAATATCGAGGTTACGATAAAGGATCTAACGGGATGTTGTTACTTTTGGGTATCGTGGCAGCTTTTTGCCTGTTTTTAAAAGAAAAAGAAGATATTACAATGGCCAGAAAGATGCGAGAGGAACAGTTGATGGAGGATTATCCGGAATTTGTATATCAATTATTGATCTTGATCGGAGCAGGATATTCTGCAAAAGCTGCTTGGAAAAAGGTAACGGAAAACTATGAAAAGGATGAGGAGAAGAGCCGACGTCCACTTCGGAACGAACTACAGATCACAATGAACCAGATAGAAACAGGGGTTCCGGAAATTCGGGCGTATCTCGAGTTTGGAAGGCGGTGCGGGAATCGCAAGTATATGAAGTTGGCCGCGTTGTTGGAAAGCAGTATCAGTACCGGAGGAAAGAATCTCCGAAAATTATTGGAGGCCGAAGTAAAAGATGCCTTTGAAATACGTACGGATATAGCCAAAAGAAAAGGCGAAGAAGCATCTGCAAAATTGTTGCTTCCATCGTTTGTAATGTTAGGTGTGGTTATGGTAATGGTCATGGCTCCGGCGTTTCTGACTATCTTGTAGTGAAAATATTGAGGGGGAACGAGATGAAGATTCGAGAATTTTTAATGGAAGAGGACGGCGTTTCCAGTATCGAGGTCGTGCTGCTATTGGTGGTTTTGATTGGATTGGTATTGGTATTTAAGACGCAGATCAATAAATTATTGACCAGTATCTTTACGGAGATCAATAAGCAGGCGAAAGAGGTGTATTAAGTGGAGACGAAACAGGGGGAGATTTCTGTGTTTCTAAGCCTGATCCTGGTATGTATTTTATCATTGTTACTGGGGTTATTGGAATCTGCAAGAGTAACAGGAGCAAGGCTGTATCTTGAAATTTCAGCGGATTCCTCAGTGAAATCTGTGATGAGCCAGTACAATAGGAATCTAT
>JAFYOD010000365.1 GCA_017556515.1 Lachnospiraceae bacterium | reverse complement strand
TGTGCAATATGAACGGCATGTCTGACTAATTCATCGATACCCTGATTCTTTGCTGCGGAAATCGGGATAACCGGAACGCCAAGAAGCTGTTCCATGCCATTTACATCAATGTATCCGCCGTTTCCACGCACCTCATCCATCATATTCAAGGCAATAACCATCGGAATGTTCATCTCCAGAAGCTGCATAGTCAGGTAAAGGTTTCTCTCAATATTGGTCGCATCCACGATGTTGATAATTGCGGTTGGTTTCTCCTGAAGCACAAAATTTCTGGATACGATTTCTTCACTTGTGTATGGAGACATGGAATAGATGCCCGGAAGGTCTGTTACAACTGTGTTTGGATATCCTTTGATCACGCCATCTTTTCGGTCTACCGTTACACCAGGGAAGTTACCCACGTGCTGATTGGAGCCGGTCAGCTGATTGAATAAGGTTGTCTTTCCACAGTTCTGATTTCCGATCAGCGCAAAGGTCAGTTTGGTTCCTTCCGGAAGCACTTCTTCGTCCTTTGCACTATGATATTTACCGGTCTCTCCAAGACCCGGATGCTCTGTTTTACGGATGATCGGAACTTCCGTCTCTTTCTTTGCCGCCGGATCTGCCGGAACAATATCGATTTTCTCCGCATCTGCGATTCGGATAGTTAACTCATAACCATGAATCTGCAATTCCATCGGATCTCCCATCGGTGCCAGTTTCACAACGGTTACCTCTGCTCCCGGGATCATACCCATGTCAAGGAAATGCTGACGCAGAGCACCTTCGCCACCGACAGCTGTAATGACTGCAGACTTTCCGATTTCCAGATCTTTTAAAGTCATAGAATTCTTATTTGTTCTCATTCGTCTTTATTTACCCTCAATAATAAAGTGTGTTTGTTAACTCACGCATATTCCTATCCGTGAAGATTTCTTTCGTCTATATCATAACTTATCATCGAAAATCGGTCAAGGTTTGTTTTGACTAACTAGAGTTATACATGACAAATTCCACATTTTGCACAATAAAAAAGGTATAACATCCTGCGATATTACACCTTTCTTAAACATATTACTGAATATTCATCTCGATCATTTTCTGACGGATCGCCTGATATGCTGCCTGCGGCTCAGAGATATTTAACACAGCCTCCTCGAACGGGCAGATACCGGTACCTTTTCTATTAATAATATTATCCGCCAATGTGCCATACTCCGCATGAATCTGATTGTTCTCCAAAACAGCCAATGCCGGTTTGCTGATCACATGTGCGTAGACAGCCTTCACACCCAGAAGGACGTATAAGAATGCCGTAGCTCTTCCAACTACTTTATCTGCTGCATAAGCACCTTTCACATCCAGCTTCTGATCCAGCCACTGAACCAGCGGCTTCACACCACGGAATGTGGAATAATGCATGTCTTCTCCATTGCAGATCACACATGTGTAATCACCTTCTAATAACTGCTGTTTTGCAATCTCTAATTCTTTCATAAAACGTTCGTACTCTCTTTCTTCAATTAACGGTCAGAGTGATTCTCTTCCCAAATACAGCATAACAGATTCCAGACAAACGCGCGGTCATGCGGTTCATCCATATCTCCGCGTTTATGCTTCAGATAATGGCGAAGTGCGGAATCAATATAAATATAGGAATCCATTCCCTTTTTCCAGTTATTGGCTCCGTATTTATTGGCTCCCTCTTCATAATGGATCCCAACTTCTAAAAGCATGGTCTCCATCACACCATCATAATATCTTTCACAGAAAGCTCTCAGTGCATCGTAAAGATGTTCTGTATTGCCATCTTTCTGGAATTCCCTCACACTTTTGAGGATGAAATCTTCGTCCATAAGCTTGGATGCCACTTCCAGCGGGATCAGATCAATTCGTCCTTTTCCTGTTCTGGCGTCACGATGTGCGCCTGTGGAAAATTCAGTTGTACTGCCGCTGTCCTTAATTACTCGTTTCTGTGTATCTTCCATTTCGATCTCCTTTACTGCCTCAATGGGAATATGCATGGCTCATTTCTAACGCGTAAAATCCTCTTCGATCACGTTCCATGCTGCATCGACACTGAAATAATCTCGGATAAACTTCTGTGTCTCCATGGACATTTTTTTGCATGTATCCGGGTCATTGTAGAGAGCAACTACGTTCTCCGCAAAATCTGCAGGTTCGTCTGCAACTTTCATAACGTTGTCTGCATCCGCGATACCTTCTGCACCGATGGATGTGGTCACGATAACGGAACCGTTGTAGATGGCCTCAACCACTTTTCCTTTTACACCCGCACCATAACGAAGCGGAACGATGACGATTCGGCTGGTCGCATAAAGTTCTGCCAGTTCTTCCTCAGATACGAAGCCTTTTACGATGATTCCGTTGCCCGGCTCTTCCAGTGCTTTGATCTCAT
>JAFYOD010000364.1 GCA_017556515.1 Lachnospiraceae bacterium | reverse complement strand
GTATGTGCCGCACAGTGAGGTAAGCAAGAGTTTTCATAGTGAAGACCACCGCAGCTGGCGAGTAAAGATAATAGGAGGTGCAATATGTACGCGATTATTGCAACAGGTGGTAAGCAGTATAAAGTAGCTGAAGGCGATAGCATCAAGATCGAGAAGATCGAAGCAGAAGTAGGTTCTGTAGTAACATTTGATCAGGTTCTTTGCGTAAACAACGGCGAGCTTACAATCGGATGCCCGACAGTAGCAGGTGCTACAGTATCCGCAACAGTAGAAAAAGTTGGCAAGGGCAAAAAAGTTATCGTTTACAAGTATAAACGCAAAACTGGCTATCATAAGAAAAACGGCCACAGACAGCTTTATACACAGGTTAAGATTGACAAGATCAACGCTTAATTTTGTATGATTAACGTAATTATCAAACGTGACAAGGATAAGATCGAGAAAGGGATCGAGATCAAAGGTCATGCAGGCTATGGAGAATACGGACAGGATATTATATGTGCTGCTGTATCTTCACTGGCACTGAACATGGCGAATTCTGTAGAGGAATTTACAGACGACCATTTCGAAGGAAGAGTTTCCGACGATGGAGGATATTTTTCCTTTTCCTTCCCGGACGAAATTAGTCCAGAGTCACAGCTCCTAATGAAATCCCTGATCCTGGGACTTCAAAATATCCAGAGAGATTATGGAGCAGAGTATATAAATTTTCGATTCAGGGAGGTGTAACCGATATGTTTAAGATGAACCTTCAGTTATTTGCTCACAAGAAGGGTGTTGGTTCTACTAAGAACGGTAGAGATTCCGAGTCCAAGCGCCTTGGAGCAAAGAGAGCAGACGGACAGTTCGTATTAGCTGGAAACATTCTTTACAGACAGCGTGGTACTAAGATCCATCCGGGTCTTAACGTAGGCCGTGGCGGTGATGACACATTATTCGCTAAGGTTGATGGCGTTGTTAGATTTGAGAGAAAAGGCAGAGACAAAAAACAGGTTTCTGTATATCCGAGAGTAATCAGCGAATAATAACTTAGAGCTCCATACTGTAAGGTATGGGGCTCTTTTAGGGTTTACGATGTAAACTCATGTAACTATTGATCAATACCAGACAGTTTTGGAAAGGACTGACAAAACCATGTTTACAGACAGCGCAAAAGTTTTTATCAAATCTGGTGACGGCGGAAATGGCCATGTGAGTTTCCGTAGAGAAATTTATGTTCCTAACGGCGGCCCGGACGGCGGTGACGGCGGTAAAGGCGGCGATATTATCTTTGAAGTAGACGACGGTCTGAACACACTTGTAGATTTCCGTCATGTTAGAAAATATGTGGCGCAGCCTGGTGAAGAAGGCGGAAAGCGCAGATGCCACGGTGCTAACGGCAAAGACCTTGTAATCAAAGTTCCACAGGGCACTGTTGTTAAGGACATGGAAACAGGTAAAGTCATTACCGACATGTCCGGTGACAATCGTAGAGAGATCATTTTAAAAGGCGGCAAAGGCGGCCTTGGAAATATGAACTTTGCAACATCAACCATGCAGGCTCCGAAGTATGCACAGCCGGGACAGTCCGGTGCAGAACTCTGGGTTCAGTTAGAGTTAAAGGTTCTTGCTGACGTAGGCCTTGTAGGATTCCCGAATGTAGGTAAATCTACCTTATTATCTCGTGTATCCAATGCACGTCCGAAAGTTGCAAACTATCATTTCACAACATTAAATCCACATCTCGGTGTGGTAAATCTTGGAGATGGAAACAGCTTTGTAATGGCTGATATTCCGGGACTGATCGAAGGCGCATCTGAAGGTGCAGGCCTTGGACATGAATTCTTACGCCATATTGAAAGAACGAAAGTTCTTCTTCACGTTGTAGACGGAGCTTCTGTTGAAGGACGTGATCCGGTGGAAGATATTCATATGATCATGGAAGAATTAAGAGCTTACAATCCGAAACTTTTAGAGCTCCCGCAGGCAATTGCTGCAAACAAACTGGATGCTCTTTATGATGAGGAAATGAACCCGCTTCAGGCTTTAAAAGATGAGTTTGAAAGTCAGGGTATTCCGGTATTCGGCATTTCTGCAGTCAGCGGTGAAGGTGTAAATGAGCTTTTATACTATCTGTTTAAAGTATTAAGTACTGTAGACAGAACTCCGAAGATTTTTGAGAAGGAATTCGAAGTAGAATACATGACAGACCGCAACCTTCCGTATACAGTTGAAAGAAACGAAGACGGCGAGTATGTGGTTGAAGGTCCGAGAATTGAGAAGATGCTCGGATATACAAACCTGGAATCTGAAAAAGGTTTCAACTTCTTCCAGAAGTTCTTAAAAGAGAACGGTATTCTGGAGGCATTAGAAGAGGCCGGTATCCAGGAAGGCGATACTGTACGTATGTATGGTCTTGTGTTCGATTACTATAAATAATTGATTTTTAGAGGAGAAATAACCTTATGACAAGCAAGCAGAGATCTTACTTAAAAGGCCTTGCAATGACAATGGATGCGATCCTCCAGATTGGTAAATCCAGTCTGACTCCGGAGCTCACAGCAGCAGTTGATGAAGCACTGGAAGCAAGAGAGCTGATCAAGATCCATGTATTAAAGAACTGCTTAGACGATCCGAAGAGCATCGCAGCT
>JAFYOD010000363.1 GCA_017556515.1 Lachnospiraceae bacterium | reverse complement strand
TCCAGGTTTGTAAACACTGCCTGGGAATCTTTTAATAAACACAGAGATTTTCGGATCTTATTGATGTTCTCTGTGGAATGCTCGATGTTATGTAAGATCAGGTCCGCAAAGTTGATGAATGTATTGTCATCGATCTTGCGATCCCGATATTTTCCGGAAAGCCCTTCCAGATCCAGCGTCGGCTCCACTTCTGCTCTCTGCTTCGCAAGGAACTCCTCCTGCTCCGCAGTCAGTTTCAGATGAAGCTTCTTGATATAGTACAGCGGATAACGGATCTGGTGTTTGATCGCCAGAGCGATCAGGATATCTGCATTCAGATTGGCATTTCCGTGGGTATGAAGGTCCGTTCTCAATTTTACCGTCTCCGGTACATAAGACTTGACCACCGTCTCACGGAAGGAATATTTATAATCCTTTGTCTGACTCATCAGCGTCTTCGCAATTGCAGGAACCAGAGAATTGACCTCAATCTTTCCGTCCGGATAAATATTGGCCAACTTCGTACCATTCACACGGAAAATGTACACTCTCTGGCCGTCTCCTTTGATGTAACAAGGAATCTCGCCCTTAATGACCGGTTTTCCATTCTCGAGAACCGTCTTCTGATTAGAGATTGCTGCAAAGTTATTGATCAGGTTCTTGGACTGGTAATTGATCGTCGAGATCGTATAGGTCATTCTCGACTGCTCCATATCCAGATGGACCACGATATCTTTTTCTTTATCTAAATATAATTTTCCAAAGTAGCTCATATCGTCACCTGTACGTTCAGCCTTCCATGTCAGGCTGGTTCTCTTTCTTTTTGATAAACACAAAGGTATTTTCATCGGACCACTTGTCGGAATAGGAATATTCCAATCGGTCAAACGCTTTGATCTCCTCGATCGTTTCGATCTGCCGCTCCGCCATAAAGCGAACCATCTCGCCTCGGGCCATCTTACACATGGTTCCTTTTTCGATCACTTTTCCGTCCTTCTCTTCTCCAAAGACACAAGTGCCCATACGGACATGTTCCGGAAGATATTTCGAAACACAGATGCTGTATTCTTTCGATGCCAGATTCACAATGCAGTCGGTCTCATCAAACAACGAATCTGCCAAGCGACTGCCCCAAAAACCATACAGATCTTTCGCATCATTTATTTTTAATTTCGCCTGCATCTCCAAACGATACGGAACCACACCATCCATCGGTTTCAGGATCCCATAAAATCCGGATAAAATTCGAAGGTGCTCCTGCACATATCGGAACGCCTCCTTGGTGAACACACCAGGCGCCATATACTGATACTGGATCCCCTCATAGGCAAGGATCGCAGGCGTCAGACTTCGTTCCAGATCCATATAGCGAAGACGGTCCACATTTAACTCCGCGATCTGGTCATTGCATTTCCATAACTTTTTTAATTCCTCATAGGACATGCTCTTTAATCGTCCACAGAGCATCTCCGTCTCCTCGATAAAGACCGGAAGATCCTGCCACGGAAGGCTATCGGTATTCACATTCATTTTCTTTGCCGGAGATATGATAATCCTCATTTGGCAGTTCTCCTTTCTATCATTCTTTATCCTGCGACTTCAAAGATCACGATCCGCTCTCTCGGATTTTCCCCGTCAAACAGATCACGACAGTCAATCTCATCATAAAATGCCAGTTCGTAGACTGTCATCAAATACGAAATATATTCGTCCGACGGATAATAAAAGAACAACAACATTTCTCTGGGATTCTCATAATAAGACTCCAGAACCCGTCCGATTACACTGCGAAGGATCTCCACGGAAAACGGATTGAAAAAATAAAATCGGTCGGCTTCGGCCGGAACCTGATAGGTCTCCGCATTTTCCATCAAAAATGAGGTACGCCCCGCTGCCGCTGCCTGTTTCTGATTCTCCACAGCAGTTGCATAGATCCTGTCATCGTACTCGATTCCGATGGATTTGCATCTAGTCTGGTAAGACAAGAAAAAATCCACACGGCCTTTTCCACAGCCATAGTCAATCAGCGTATTCTTTTTCCCGATATATCCGGCATTTGCCAGACTTTCCAGCACCGAATACGGTGTCGGCTCATAAGGATACCGATACTGATCCGCCCTGGAATCATCGCGTCCGGAGGTTTTGATCCGAAGTAATTTGTCCCATTTATTTTCGTTATTGTTCACAGATGTCTCCTTGATCAGACTCAACTTTTTCACAACATTTCATGTGAATTTG
>JAFYOD010000362.1 GCA_017556515.1 Lachnospiraceae bacterium | reverse complement strand
CCACATCCACAATTTGTTGCAGCTAAATCACTCATGTTAAAATCCTCCGAGGAAATTTTCTTACACTCCATCATATGCGGAAGGGCATGTCAGTATTTCCTGCATTGGAAAAATAATTGTGGAATGTCGGGAAAAATGCTATACTGAAAGTCAGAATATATTAAAGGAGCCAGAAATGAAAAAATTATATTATGATTCACCATATATTAGAGAATTTCAGGGAACAGTTGTGTCCTGTGAGAAAGGGAAAAAGGGATTTGAAGTTATTCTTGATCAAACTGCATTTTACCCGGAAGGTGGCGGACAGCCAACGGATACCGGTGTTTTAGGCGGTGTGAAAGTATTAGAAGTACACGAAAAACAGGGGATCGTGACACATTATCTGGAAGCTCCGCTGACAGTAGGAGAGACAGTAACAGGTGTGATCGACTGGGAGAAGCGTTTCATTCATATGCAGGAGCATTCCGGAGAGCACTTAGTTTCCGGTCTGATCCATGAGCGTTTTGGTTATGATAATGTGGGATTTCACATGGGATCTGAGGAAGTGACCATCGATTTTAATGGACTGATCGAATGGGATGAACTGATGGAAATTGAAAAGAAAGCCAATGAGATCATCTGGGACAACCGTGAGATTTACGCAGATTTTCCGGAAAAAGAAGAACTGGATGCATTAGATTATAGAAGTAAAAAAGAACTGACCGGAGATGTGCGAATTGTTAAGATCCCGGGAGGAGATATCTGTGCATGCTGCGGAACTCATGTAAAACGTACCGGAGAAATCGGTCTGGTGAAATTCCTTTCCATGATCCACTACAAAGGCGGCGTCCGTATTTCTCTTCTTTGCGGCAAACGTGCAATGGCTGATTACGAAAAGAAGAGAGAAGCGGAGCAGAAGATTTCCGTTTTACTGTCAGCTAAACCAACAGAGATCGCAGCTGCAGTAGAAAAAATGAAGGCGGAAAACTCCAGACTTCAGGATAAATTATACGAGTGTTATAAAGGAATGGTTGAGAATCGTGTCAATGCGCTGGAATGTAGTGAAGATTCATTATTTGTGATTGAAAAGGATTTCAGTGCTCTGCACCTTCGCATGATGGTTAATCGTATTCTGGAGGAGAAGAAGGGAAAAACCGTACTTGCTTTATCAGGAAATAAAGAGAGTGGTTTTATCTACATCATGGGAAGCCAGGAAGAGGATATGCGCGTGTTATCCAAAGAATTGAATCAGAAGTTGTCCGGACGCGGAGGCGGTAGCGTTCAAATGACACAGGGAAGCTTTTTTGCGGAAGAAGCGCAGATCGACGAAGTGCTGAGCGAAAAAGGATTTAGAAAAATCAATTAATTGTAGATTTTAATTAGATGTTAGAAAGGACAATGGCTATGAAAAAACGTATCAGAGAATATGGGATCGTGATCGGAACCCATGAAACCGGAAAGTTAAATAAGATTTCCGATATTCCGGGTGTTACAGTGGGACATTATACAGTAGACACAGAGGAGCACAAAACAGGTGTTACAGTTATCATGCCATGTCAGGATAATATGTTCGTAAATAAGCTGACTGCGGCTGCATTCGTACATAATGGTTTTGGTAAGACTGCGGGAATTCCTCAGATCGAAGAACTGGGAACTCTTGAAACTCCGATTGCTCTGACAAACACACTGAACGTAGGACGTGTACAGGATGCATTGATCGACTATATTGTAGAGCGTTCTGCAAAAGAGGGTGTTGCAGTCACATCCAGCAACGCAGTGGTTGGAGAATGCAATGATGCCAGCTTAAATAAAATTGCAGAGCGTGTGATCGGTATTGAAGAAGTGAAACAAGCTATTGAGTCTGCATGCGAAGATTTTGCCGAAGGTGATGTTGGCGCAGGAAAAGGAACCACTTGTTTTGGATTAAAGGGCGGTATCGGTTCTGCATCCAGACTGGTTCAGAAAGATGGAGAGACCTATACTGTGGGTGTTCTTGTTCAGTCCAATTTCGGAAAGACGAAGAATTTTATGTTAGACGGAAAACCGCTGGGAGAATATCTGAACGAGAGGATCACAGAAGCGAAAAAAGATGAAGGTTCCATTATGATGGTTATCGGAACAGACCTTCCGGTATCCGATCGTCAGTTAAAGAGAATCATTCGCAGAGCCGGAGTAGGCCTTTCCAGATGTGGATCCTTCATGGGTCATGGCAGCGGTGATATCATGCTTGGTTTCTCCACAGCAAACCGATTTAATAAAGATGAAGAACATGATATCGTATCCTGCAGACAGCTCAATGAGAATAAGATGGATGATATATTTGAAGCTGTTGCGGAAGCCACAGAGGAGGCAATCTTAAACTCT
>JAFYOD010000361.1 GCA_017556515.1 Lachnospiraceae bacterium | reverse complement strand
GCAGTGTGGAAATGAACGATCTGAACTCACGTCCTTCCATTGCCTCTCTCCGTGACAACATGACAGATTACGACATCATCTTCCTCGGGTTTCCGATCTGGTGGTACAAGGCTCCCACCATCATCAACACCTTCCTCGAAATCTACGACATGACCGGAAAGACGATTGTGGTCTTCGCTACCTCCGGCGGCAGCGGAATGGGTAAAACTGTGGCAAAATTACAGCCCAGTTGTCCCGGTGCGAAACTTGTGGAAGGAATGGTGCTGAAGAACGGGATGGATATACAGGAGATATTGGACTGGGCTGAGGAGATAATCTGAAACCTCCATTTTTCCAATCAACTCATCTTGTAGGTTTATAAACAATGTTGCCGTAAGTCTTGACGTTTTCACAAAATATGCTATACTGTTTATAGGATGGGAAAGTGTTGGATAAAGTAGTATCACAGAAAAGCATCCAAAACATCAGAAAGGAACGTGGTGTGATTGCAGACAAAAACAGAAATCGCCTGAACTGTCGGCAATATCGAACAGAACCCGGCGTGTGATGAATCAATCAAACGGCCTCTTTCCGCTAAATATCTGTTAGCCTGGATCATGAAAGGCTGTGTTGCTGAATACCGCGACTGTGCTCTGGAGGACATCGCAGAACGGTATATCGAAGGAAGTCCTCAGATTTCCACCGCTCCGGTACACAGAGGAGCTTTCATCCACGGCATCGACACTGTGGATAAGTCAACTGATGAACACACTACACTGTACGATATCCTGTTCTATGCTTCCCTTCCGGATTCTGAGGAGCAGATCGGTCTGTTCATCAATGTGGAAGCCCAGAACAATTACTATCCGGAATATCCGCTGATCAAGCGAAGCATATACTATTGCAGCCGGATGTTGTCCGCCCAGTTCGGCAGAGACTTTGCTGATGGACATTATGAAAATCTTAAAAAAATCTATTCCATCTGGATTTGCGCGAATGCACCGCAGAACCGCAGCAATACCGTAACACAGTATGAGCTGACCAAAAAACACCTTCTTGGGGAAGCGAAAGAAGATCGTGTCAATTATGATCTGCTTTCCGTGGTGATGGTATGCTTCAATGGTCGATACAGTACAGATTTACTAGAAAGCAAAGAAAATCCGATGACCGCCAAACTGGTACAGCTTCTGCATATGATCCTTTCCGCCGATGTGGATCAGGAAGAGAAGCTGAAGTGTATGGCGGATGAATACAATATTCCGATGACAAGAGAACTGGAAGAGGAGGCAGCACGTATGTGTAATCTCAGCAGAGGATATATGGAACGTGGCATTGAACGTGTGTCACTCTCGGTGAACAGAAAAAGCAGTAAAAGTAGCACTTAATCTGATAAAAAAGAATTTCTCAGTACAAGATATTATGGATGCTACCGAACTGACTCTCGAACAACTGAAGGAGATCGCCGCTGAAAACCACCTGGAGCTTATTCTCTCTTAATTCCATCAAAAAACTCTTTTCCAAAACGGCAACGCTGTGTGAAAAATAGAACTCGGTCGACTGATGCACGATATGTGGTGTACCCAAGCCGATGATATGAATTACAGTGTTCTGGCAGATCGTGTCAGATATTTCAAGGGAACTGAGGAAGGAGTGACTATCATGTGCGGAACAATTGAAGAAATGAGAAATGAAACCGTATTTAAGACACAGGTTAAGAACCTTATCAGTATCATGGAAGATTTCAAAGTTACCGTTCAGGAAGGAAGCATTGAAAGTTCTCCAGATTCCCGAATCCGAGCATGAGCGTTATATTGCCGCAATTAATTCTTGATGTGTTTTGCGTAATATCGCATTTTTTCTACTAATGTGCATATGTAGAATCTAAGAGCAATAAAAAAAGAGCAACACCGCAAAAGGAACTACTGCCTTTGCTAAGTGTTGCTCATGTCTTTAATCATGATAACCATTTATTAGTTTTGTGTTCATTCCCACGTTCCCACTACTCCACCAATACAGT
>JAFYOD010000360.1 GCA_017556515.1 Lachnospiraceae bacterium | reverse complement strand
GTCTGATGAGATCCCGCACGGAATCGCAGTAACCATCGAGAAGATGACAGAACGTGACAACGGTATCTTCGATATCGAGGCTACGATCATTTGTGAGCGCGAGTCCCATAAAGGTATCATCATCGGAAAAGGCGGTTCTATGTTAAAGAGAATCGGTACATCTGCACGAATCGAGATTGAAAATCTGATGGATGCGAAAGTAAATCTCCAGCTCTGGGTGAAAGTCCGCAAAGAGTGGCGTGACAGTGAATTATATATGAAGAATTACGGTTACAACCCGAAGGATATCTAAGTATTAGAGAAGAGGTTCGATGAGAGAGCAGGTAAGTGTGACCGGAATGGTCTTAAAAGCTTCTCCGGTAGGAGAATATGACAGACGGCTGGTGATCCTGACTTGCGAACGAGGTAAGATCACGGCCTTTGCCAGAGGAGCAAGGCGGCCGGGAAATGCCTTGATGGCCTGCTCCGGACCGTTTGTCTTCGGTAAGTTTACACTTTATGAAGGAAAGGAATCGTATACATTGGCAGGTGCGGAAGTGACCAATTATTTTCGCGAGATCGCTGCTGATATGGAAGCAGCCTGCTACGGTTCTTATTTCCTGGAGTTTGCGGATTATTATGGCAGAGAAAATGTAGAAGCTGTGGACATTCTGAAACTTCTTTACCAGTCGCTGCGTGCACTTTTAAAAGAAAGTATTCCGAACCGTCTGGTAAAACCGGTTTTTGAACTGAAGCTTATGCAGCTAAACGGAGAATATCGGGAACAGCCTTTGGGAAGGATTAGCGAATCCACGCAGTATACCTGGGAATATGTTCTGTATTCGACCATTGAAAAGCTGTATACATTCAATGTGACAGAAGAAATTCTTTTGGAATTTTCCCGATGTGTGGAGGAAAATAAGCGAAGATTTGTCGATAAACAGTTTCATTCGCTTGACATTTTGGAGATTCTGTTAGAAAATATATCGTAAACTGGGCCGGGCTCTGCGCGGCGAAAGTACATCCATCTCATTTACAGGAGATCATACATGCAGCATAAAAAGTTAATTTTGGGTGTGGCAGCAGCCGTATCCATTCTCACAGCCTGTTCCGGTCAGGGGGTATCTGCGTTTGCACCGACTGAGTCAAGCTTATACATTACCAGCGAAGGCAAAGTTACCAGTGCGACAGTAGAGACCTACGAGGCAGATTATTATAGTGCCGATGAGATGAAGGCATTTATTGAAGAGATCCTGGCAGATTTCAATGCTTCTGCAAGCGGAGATTCTTCAGCAAAGTCTGCATCTGTCAAAGAATGTACTCTGACAGGAGGAACAGCAAAGCTTCTGATCGATTTCAGCAGCGCCGATGCATATCTGGAGTTTATGGATCAGTATCCGGATGAGGAAAGTGCGATCCAGGTGACAGATCTTGACATCACAACGGTTACAGACGGTGTGACCAAAGGATATCTGGTTGGAAAGTCCTTTACAAAACTTGCGAAAGAACAGACAACCGTGGCAGCAGATGAGATCATGAAGCAGAGCAAATTATATGTAGCAGCCATTGAAGGCGCTGCACTGATCCAGACAGACGGAAGCATCCAGTATATTTCTGAGGGTGTGTCCGTAGTCGGAACAAATATGATTCAGACACCGGAAGACGAAGTTTCGTACGTGGTGTTTAAATAAACGTAACGTTAATTAAAAGGAGAATTGTTATGGAAAAGACAATGGAAAAGATCGTAGCACTTGCGAAATCCAGAGGTTTTGTATACCCGGGTTCCGAGATTTACGGTGGTCTTGCAAATACATGGGATTATGGCAATCTTGGTGTTGAATTAAAGAACAACGTAAAACGTGCATGGTGGAAAAAATTCATCCAGGAGAGCCCGTACAACGTAGGTGTTGACTGTGCGATCCTTATGAACACACAGACATGGATGGCCTCCGGTCACCTTGGCGGTTTCTCTGATCCGCTTATGGACTGTAAAGCTTGTAAAGAGCGTTTCCGTGCAGACAAGCTGATCGAGGATTACATGGCAGAAAACGGCATCGAGAGCGAAGGCGGTATCGATGGATGGACAAACGAGCAGATGATGCAGTACATCGATGAGCACGGTATCAACTGTCCGAGCTGCGGCAAACACGACTTCACAGAGATCCGTCAGTTCAACCTGATGTTCAAGACATTCCAGGGTGTAACAGAGGATGCAAAAAATACTGTATACTTAAGACCGGAGACAGCTCAGGGTATCTTCGTAAACTTCAAGAACGTACAGAGAACATCCAGAAAGAAAGTTCCGTTCGGTATCGGTCAGATCGGTAAATCTTTCCGTAACGAGATCACACCGGGTAACTTCACATTCCGTACACGTGAGTTCGAGCAGATGGAGTTAGAGTTCTTCTGTAAGCCGGATACAGACCTTGAGTGGTTTGCATACTGGAAACAGTACTGCATCGACTGGTTACAGACACTTGGCATCAAACCGGAAGAGATGCGTGTTCGTGACCATTCTCCGGAAGAACTTTCCTTCTATAGTAAAGCTACAACAGATATCGAGTTCTTATTCCCGTTCGGCTGGGGCGAGCTTTGGGGTATCGCAGACAGAACTGATTACGACTTAACACAGCACCAGAACGTATCCGGTCAGGATATGTCCTACTTCGATGACGAGAGCAAAGAGAAGTACATCCCGTACGTTATCGAGCCGTCTCTTGGTGCAGACCGTGTAACTCTTGCATTCCTTTGCGCAGCTTACGACGAGGAAGAGATCAACGAAGGCGATGTAAGAACAGTTCTTCACTTCCATCCGGCAATCGCTCCGGTAAAAGTTGCTGTACTTCCGCTTTCCAAGAAGCTCAACGAGGGTGCAGAGGCAATCTTTGCAGAGCTCTCCAAGTACTACAACTGTGAGTTCGATGACAGAGGAAACATCGGTAAGAGATACAGAAGACAGGATGAGATCGGTACTCCGTTCTGCGTAACATATGACTTCGAGTCCGCAGAGGATGGCGCTGTTACAGTACGTGACAGAGACACAATGGAGCAGGTTCGTATTCCGATCGCAGAGCTCAAGAACTACTTAGAAGAGAAACTTGCGTTCTAATTGATTTATGAATTTTGAAAGGGGAGGCCATGAGGATTGTTTTATGGTACTCCCCTTTTTGATTGAAAGAGGATAACATGGAGTTTAAAAATATTGTATTGGCATCTGCCTCTCCGAGACGTTTGGAACTGTTAAGACAGATCGGGATCGAACCGGAGGTAATCGTCAGCCGGGTGGAAGAGGTTGTAACATCTACCGTTCCGGGAGAGGTTGTCATGGAACTTTCCAGACAGAAGGCAGAGGATGTGGCGAAAAACCAGCCGGCAGGAACCCTTGTGATCGGTTCTGATACCGTGGTTGCTTTAGACGGTAAGATCTTAGGAAAACCGAAGAGCCATGAAGAGGCAGCGGAAATGATCCGC
>JAFYOD010000359.1 GCA_017556515.1 Lachnospiraceae bacterium | reverse complement strand
CTTCCGCATTTCGGACAAACGTCCATGTTCAGCTCCTCGTGGCCACAGTCGTCACAGTAAGACAGGGACAGGTTTACACCCTCATAGAATCCCATCTTCATGGCTCTGCGAACCAGAGATTTGATCGCTTCTCGATTGTAGTCGATCGGATATTTTACATACTGGATCTTACCGCCGTTGGAAAGCTCCCAGAAACGGTATTCCAGGTTCTGCTTCTCGATCGGAGTGATATCCTCTGTTACGTGGCAGTGGAAACCATTGCTCACATAATCTCTGTCGGAAACGTTTTCAACGATTCCGTATTTCTTTCTGAACTGTTTTACCTGAAGACCGCAAAGGTTCTCTGCCGGTGTTGCGTAGATCGCATACAGATTGCCGTCTGCTTTCTTGAACTCGTTTACACGGTCATTGATATGCTGCAGTACTTCCAGTGCGAACTGACCGTCTTCTACAAGGGATTTACCGTTGTAGAGCTGCTGCAGCTCGTTGAATGCAGTGATACCAAAGGATGCTGTCGCTGTCTTCAGAAGCGGTTTGATCTTATCGTGTAAGCCAAGGTGTCCGCCGTAGAAACCGCCTTCGCAGTATGCTAACGGGTTTGTGGAAGCACGAAGCTCACCAAGGTATGCATAGGTACGGATGTGGATCTTACGGATCAGCTGTAAGTAGTAGTCCAGTACCTCGTAGAAATCTTTGCTTTCCTGTCTTGCTTTTGCAAGGATCATCGGAAGATGTAAGCTTACAACACCGATGTTGAAACGGCCCACAAATCTCGGTACATCGTTCTCGTCTGCCGGTTCCATACCGCCGCGCTCATACCACGGAGAAAGGAATGCACGACATCCCATCGGGCTGATGATCTTGCCATATTTCTTGTACATGCTTGCGATGTAGCCTTCGCCTGTCAGAGACAGCCAGTCCGGATACATGGTCTTGGAGGAACACTCGATTCCTGCCTCGAATACATCCTCAAGTTCTCCACCCGGTCCGTGAAGGTTTTCATCGTATAAGAATACTACTTTCGGGAACAGAACCGGTTTCTTATGGCCTTTTCTGCCCTGTCCGCCTTTTCTTACATTCAGCATGGTGATGGTGGCCATCTTTGCAAAACGGCTGGTTCCTGTACCTGCTGTCATCGTAATGAACGGATAGTCACCACGGCTGGAGGATACGGAGTTGAATTTGTACTCCCATCCCTGGAAGCCCTGCTCCATGTCTCGCTGTACATCTGCCAGAGCAACTTCTTCTGCTTTCTCCTGGGAAAGACCGAGGGATACATACTTTTCAATATATTTTGCGTAGGATTTCTCTGCGTACGGAGCCAGGATATTTTCCACGCTCGGCACTGTAAATCCACCGTACTGCTGGCTGGCTGCACTCAGTACGATATCTCCGATCACGTCGAAGGCAACATCCAGTGTCTTCGGCTCATTGTACCAGAGATTACCCATCTCAAAACCGCCTGTCAGAACTTCTTCCACGTCAAACAGACAGCAGTTCATAGTATCACGTCTTGCAGACATATCGTGGATATAAAGATATCCGTCACGGCAAGCCTGAAGTTCCTCAACTGTCATAAAGAATTTCTGGTACAGGGATTTATTTAACTCATTAAAGATCAGGCTTCGTTTTGTGGAAACCAGGGCACTGTCTGTGTTACTGTTTTCCTTATCGCCAATGTACATGATGGACTGGGATTTTTTGTAAACCTCATCCAGCATCTGCACGAAATCCTGTTTGTAGTTTCTGTAGTCACGATAGCTCTTCGCAACCATCGGATTTACACGCTCTAATGCGCCCTCAACGATGTTGTGCATCTGGGCGATCGGAATTTCCGCCACGTCTAACTGTTCCGCCATCTCTTCCACGAAATGACAGATGAAGTTAATTTCCGCTTTGGAAAATGTGATCATGGCACGGTTCGCAGATTTGTTGACAGCTACAACGACCTTCTGAACGTTGAACTCTTCTCTGGTTCCGTCTTTTTTAATAATCTTAATATCACTGCATCTCATGGCGTTCATCCTCCTCATTTATTTTTGTATTTATTTCTTCTTCAGTATAATTAATCTTCTTAGAATCTTCAGTGACAATATCACTGTCAATATTCTCTGCCTCTGCTTCTGCAAGGGCTGCCAGTTCCTCGTCACTCATCGGGAGGCCATCACCATTGAGTTTCAGATTCAACTCTTCCTCAACCTCTGACTTGATCTCCTCGCGCTGTTCCATGTTCATTTCCGGAAGTTCTACGGTTGAACTAACGCCGAAACGTCTTAAGAACTCTTCCGTCGTAGCAAACAATGCCGGACGGCCTGGTGCATCCATTCTGCCTGCTTCGTAAACCAGATTGTACTCGATCAATCTGTTTACCGCATGGTCAGATTTCACACCTCGGATTTTTTCAATATCAGCCTTGGTTACCGGCTGTTTGTACGCGATGATGGCCAGGGTCTCCATGACAACATCGCTCAATACCTGCTTTTTCGGAGTCGCTGCAACTTTGATCAGGTTGCTATAGAACTTCGCTCTGGTAGACATCTGATAGCTGTCTTCCAGACGAAGGATCTGCATGCCTCGCTCTTCTTCGTCATAGCGCTCTCTGAGACGTTCCGCTGCCGCTGCCGCTTCTTTTTCTGTTGTTTCCAGCGCAGCTGCCAGCTGTCTGATCTCCACAGACTGTCCCATAGTAAAAAGCACTGCCTCTACCACCAATTCCTGCTCTCTCAAATCATCTACACGCATTAGATTTCCTCCACACTGATCTCCAGTTCACTCTCTTCGCCTTCTGGCTCCAGAGTTTCGATGATCATATCCTCAAATAATTCCTCCTGGGTCAGATGGATCTTGCCAATCTTCATTAATTCAAGAAGTGCCAGGAACGTAACTACAATTTCAGTTTTGTCTTTTTGTCTGGACAACATACCGCGGAAGCTGAATTTGCGATGCTTTCTCGCATACTCCATTACAGAAGCAATCTTCGCTTCCAGGCTGACCGGCTCTTTTTTGATCGTACCAAATGTGCTTCGCACCGGATCGATCTTGTCTTTCTGACGTTTCATCACAGACAAGAAAATCTGCTCCAGCTTTGCCAGAGTCACTCCGTCCAGAAGCTTGTCCAGATCCACCGGCTGCTCGTACTCCTTCACTTCCTTCGGTACGGTTGGAGTCTTATAGAAGATCTTCTCTGCGTCCAGCTCCATGTCTTTTAATTCCAAAGACATGTACTTGTAGGTTTTGTACTCTAAGAGTCGCGCTACAAGTTCTGCTCGCGGATCTTCCTCTTCGCCTTCCTCGTTGACCTCTTTCGGGAGCAGCATGCGGGCTTTGATGTCAAGCAGTGTCGCAGCCATCACAAGGAACTCACTTACCACATCCAGAGACTCTTCTTCCATATTGCGAACATACTCCAAATATTGGTCGGTGATGGTCGCGATCGGGATATCGTAAATATTTACTTTATTCTTTTCGATCAAGTGGAGAAGAAGGTCCAACGGTCCTTCAAAGGACTCCAATTTATAAGAAAGCTCCATGCATTACTCCTAAGATTTCAAAACTTATTTGTACGTCAGAAAAAGAGCCCCGCAATCGGAACTCTTTTTCCATGATATTGCTATCAAAGTATAACAGACTTTTGGTACAATGTAAATACATTTCCTTTTGTGAAAAATTTGCCATCTACCTAAATCTAGTTTTCACCTTTTAAATCCACCACTACAACTTGTGGTTTGTCATTGAATCGAATATTGATCGAATGAGTGCCCAGTCCGCGTCCCACGATCATCTTTCTGCCATATGCCCCTTCATACTGTCCGGAACACCATGGGTAGAAAAACTGGAACTGCGGAGTCATCACTCCGCCTACCAACGGAAGGCGAATCGTTCCTCCGTGGAAATGACCGGATAAGGTCAGATCTGCTCCCCATTCTGCATATTGCTTGAAATACATCGGAGAATGTGCAAGCAGCAAAGAATACTTCTCCGAATTCGGTCTGCCAAGGACGGTTTCTACAAATCCCGGCTTCATCCTCGGATATCCCTTCCTATAATGATCCATCAATAAATTGAGACCATATAATTCAATATCCTGATCCAGAGCTACCTTCCGGTCAGAAAGGACGGTAATTCCCATTTCTGCCAGTGCCTGCCGATACTCACGATACTTGTTTCCATATGTTTCCTTCTCGTTTCTGAGTCGGATCTCATGGTTTCCGTTGGCACAGATTACCGAAAATTCTTCCGATAATCGTTTTAAGAACTTTAACGATAAGGTCAGATCTCCGACGCCTTTCGCAACCATCATATCTCCGCCAACCAGAACCACATCCGGATCAGCTTCACGAATCGCCTGCAAAAGTCTCTCATTATTCGGACCAAATTCTTTATCGTGCAAATCAGTTAAAAATACCAGTCTTTTTCCGTTTCCTTTGATCTTCGGAGAACGAATGGTAAAAATCTCTGTCACCAGCTGATCTCGCTCATATTCGGAGCGCAGGAAAAATAAAATGCCTGCTACCGCAGCTGCAGCTGTCGCCCATGGAATTAATTTCCTGATCATCATCATTTATGTCCTCCGAACTACGTTTCCTTTTTCTATTTACTGCACCCAGACTCCGTCAGCGCCAACGTAATACTGGTTATCGATCCAGGCGTTTTTCACCATAGCGCCATTCTCGCCAAGATAGAACCACAGTCCTGCGTCCTGTCTCCAGTCGCCTTTGATCATGGCTCCTGTACTT
>JAFYOD010000053.1 GCA_017556515.1 Lachnospiraceae bacterium | reverse complement strand
TGTCCGCGATTCCTGCTGAGCCTGATCCCACAGATTGTTTCATTTTTCTCGGAATACTCCGTGATCAGTTCCCAGGTTCGATCATTGCTTCCGTCATCTACAAATAAAATTCGGCTTTCTGCACTGATTTTCTTTTTTTTGATCATGCCCTGTAAACTCTTTTGAAAAAGCTCTACTGATATTGGAAGTACATCTTCTTCATTATAGCAGGGCACTACAAGATACAATTTTTCGTTCATCTTCTATTGCTCCTTTAATCGTTCAAACTTCCATACCTGATTCCGCAAACCTGTATATGGAGCAATATACACTGAATGACTCTGCTCATTGTATGTCAACGCATATGTATTTCCATAGAGTATATATACGCCTCCATTCGCTGACGATTGGAGTTTCCATTTTTGCGAAGCCGAAAGATTCGATTTCATCGCCTGAACGGACCGTCGTTTCGAATTTGAACCATCTGCTACAGTTAAGTACAAAGCATTTTCAGGAAACCTCAGCCACGTATCACCTTGATAATGAATTACTTCCAATTTCTGGCTTGTAAGATCTTCCTGCTTCTTTTGCAACAGGATATTTATTACATCTTCCGACTCTTTCGGACCACATTCTATTACTAGATCTGAATTTGTCATTAAGCGTATGATACCTTCTTCCACTGCCTGGATCCCCTTATTCTCTTCCAAGTACTCCATATACAATTCTGTATCCGCATGCAATGGTTTGATCTTAGTCCCTCCATATAAGATCACGATTAGATTTGCCAAGACTAAAACATAAATCAGCACCGGAAATTCTTTGCCTAGAATTATTTTCCCAACTGATTCTGCATGGAATCTCTTCCTCTTGGCGCTAAATCTGGCGATCCATTCTGCCAGACAATCCATACCTTCTACCGCATAAGGAATTAGCAGAATAAAATAGGGAAATGTGTACTGACACTTAGCTTCCCAAAACAGTTGAAAAATAAACCCGCCTATAAAGATCATTGGTAAAAGCAATCGGACTTCCTGCTCCTCACAGTCTCGTCGAAAAACACATGACACCAGTGCGCTCGTCAGAATCACAAACTGAAGCAAATTTAAATATACAACTGCCCGATGGGTTCCTAAAGCCTCTGTCGCGTTCCACACCAACTCCGATTGCGTAATCATTGATGAGCGAATCTGAATATTCCAAAATGCCTGGAATGTTGGATTATTCCACTGCGACGCGGTTTTTTGGGTAAAAAATTCTTTTGCCCATGTTTTATCCTCTATAAATGCCGAGAAAGATTCCCGAATCTGCTCCTTCGATTTTTCAGCTTGAATATCTGTCTGATGATTGCTTTCTTTATAGGAATTCATATTATAACTGTTATACCAGCCCGGAGCTCTTTTTCCGTCTTGAAATCCCATGGCAATCCATGACCATGAACTACATTCCTGATCTAAGGAATATCCGGATATTTGTTCAGAAACTCCTTTCACTGCATAAAAGGAACCCACATAACATACGATCAAAAGAATTGGTATCGCTATATATCGAACCCTTTTTTCTTTTACCATTATAATTCCGGCAACTATGATCATCCCTATCATAAAGATCAAATAATTCGATTTAATTTGAACTGCCAGAGTAATTAACAGAACTGCTCCAATCAAATTATTTACTTTCTTCTCACGAAAATATAACACTTCTTGTTCAATCGCTGCCAGAGAACAAGCCAATCCCAAGATTGTTCCATAAACAAACGAACTATACATTGTTAGAGGAAAAAACAAGATGGCAAGCATGATTATGGCAAGCTGACCGATTTTTCTCACACCAAAAAAAGAGGAGATTTTTGAAAGTTTCTCCTCTATAACAACTACACCAATTGCGTTGCACAACTGAAATCCAATGTAATTGTAACTTCCAAAAACCAAAGAAAACAAATAACAAATCCATACAAGCCCGAGCTGATGAGGATACTGTGCCAGATATCCTCCAGGCTCAAACAATGAGTAATCCTTAATGTGAAGCATGTAAACTGCCTTTTGGATGGTTGCCTGGTCTGCCCCCGGGCGGTTCTGCGTAGAAAGAGTCCAAATCACAGCAAAAGTCAAACCAATAAGAAGCATTACATTTCGGCACTTATCAAAATATCTATCATCATCCTCGATACGACATACAAATCGCTGAACAAAAGGATTTTTTTTCCATATTACAATCAAAATGATAACAAGAAGCCATATGCCAACATTCAGTCCTATCTGGTCTTTCACAAAATATGTATGTTCTGAAACATCGGCAGAAATATAAGACGTGCTGCACGCACTAATAAACGTAAGAAAGAAAAGAATTGCCGAATACAATAGCAAAACGCTTCCCTTATAACTTTGAATTATTTTATTTATCACTTTATCCATAGCATTTTTATCACACTGCCCCATCCCATTTCTGAGATGAGGCAGTAATTCTCATGTTTATTTTAAATTTGCCTTTGGATCGAACTCGAAGTCTTTATCGATCGGGAATAACGGACGCGGGATCTTCTCATACGGTAATGTCGGAAGGTCTTCATTAGTACTTCCCTTGGTAAGAACGAGAATACCTCTCTTGGAGAACTGTTCATGCTCGTCGCCAAGATAACCCAGTTTGCATACAACGATCTGTCTCTCTGCAAGGTTCAATCCCATATCAAGGTATACCTTCGGTCCTGCATAACCGATGTGCTTTTCTGCGATAATCACGTCGATGTTATGTGTATTGAACACAGCTACGTCACAAGTACCGCCAAATGTCTTCCAGCCTTTTACAAAGTTCTTCACAGTACCTTTTACCGTTACCGGAGTGGAAGTCTTTGTATCAAATTTCGCACCGAATGTCAGCTCGATCTCCTGACCAACTTTACCTTCACACTGTGCACAAGCTTCCGGATCATAGAATCCGCCGTAAGCAACCGGCTGCGGAAGTGTCAATGTTCTCTCGTCTGCCATCATGATCTTGATGAACTCTGTTACGTCACAAGAAGAACCTGCTGTCGGGTTGTCACCGGAATCAGAAAGGAATACCGGCCATACACCTTCTTCGATAGACTTAAACGCTACATCAAGAGCTTCCTTCTCATGGTAAGCTTCTGTTTCGAAACCAAATTCATTTCTCTTAGACCAAATGTAGTCTGCGAGACGAAGCGCTTCTGCGTCTGCCAGTTCCTGTGTTTCTGCTACAACGTAAACTGCCATAGAGCTGTCCTCGTTATCTGCCCACGGGAATCCCATCATGTAAGAACATGCCATGATACCCGGTTTCTGCTCTGTTGCACGAAGTTCGTTTGTCAGGGTGATCATCGGTTCTACTGTAGTCGCAGACTGCTCACCCGCAACAATAAACGGAACGCGGATCCACGCACGTTTTGCTTCAACACCATTCTCAAGAGCATGAATCGTCATCTTAGCCGCATGCTCACCAGTCTCATAACAGTCTGTATGCGGAGCACATTTATAACAAACAAAACCATTACAGTTGTTATGCATTTTATCTGTCATCGTTGTATGCATGTCTAAGGAAGAGAAAATCGGAAGATCCGGGAATAATGCGCGAAGTTCCTCTAAAAGCGGACCCTCTGCCTCGCCAAGCCCCTTTACACGCATGGAGCCATGTAAGGAAAGTGTAATTGCATCTAACGGTTTCTTCGCATGCTCTCTCTTCGCAATTTCAATGATCTCTGCTTTGCGTGCCATATAAAAATCATAATCCACTTCACCATTCGGAACTGCTCGGCAGGATACAGTCGGGACGATCTCATAACCGGCTTTCATTAATGTCTCACAAACACCTGTCAGAGAATCGTTTTTGCGGAAATTATCGAAGAACTCCGCTTCTCTTAATACGTTGAAATCCTTTTCACCTGCTACGATCGGGTTAAAGGAATTGGATTCATGATGCATCGCTGCAACTAATACTCGTCTCATGTTTTGTTACCTCCCTGAAACATAAATAAAACTTAACACTTTTCTCCCTCTTTCACAGCAACTGCGATGGAGAGATTTGCTGCATGGTACGGGATCAGAGTCGCCTGAACCGCATGATATAGGTCGGATTTGCCCGGCCATACAGTACCTTTTAACTGGTTATTCTCATCCAGCTGGTGGAACCAGGAACCATTGATATGGTCCAGTACCACCTCATCCAGATATTTCATAAACTCCGCATATTCATCTGCGTACTGTTTCTTTCCTGTCGCATGATATAACACAGCTGCAGTGTTGAT
>JAFYOD010000358.1 GCA_017556515.1 Lachnospiraceae bacterium | reverse complement strand
TATCCCACGTTATTCTCCCCGCTGATCTGCTCCGAGAGAAAAATGCAACGCAAAATTGCCGAGCGTTGCATTCGTTATTCCACCAAGGTAGGTTTGAGTCCTGCCTCCACAACAACACTAACGCTATTGGATACAAAAATGTGGAACCTACATCATCTTGATACAATGTTACAGTTAATACATTGCAACACCTGTTGATACATTGCAACACTTTTAGTGGCTTGTAACGTTCAATGATACAAAACATCATTTTTACCCGCAAAACACAATGTTTTTGATACAATTTCTTGTACTTTTTTCAAGTGAGTGTGGATCCTACATCATCTTGATACAATGTTGCAGTTAATACATTGCAACACCTACTGATACATTGCATCACTTCCAAATACTTTGTATCGTTCACTTAACCAAATCATCTTTTTGCCCGCAAAACTCCGTGTTTTTATAACAATTTTAGCAAGATTCTCGTCGGAGTGTGGAGCCTACGATAAGTTGATACAATTTTACAGTTAATACATTGCAACACCTACTGATACATTGCATCAGTTCCGAATACTTTGTATCGTTCACCGAATCAATTCGCCTTTTTACCTGCAAAACACCATGTTTTTGATACAAAACGAGGGTTCGAGTCCCATCTGAGTGTGGAGCCTACATCATCTTGATACAATTCGTCAGGATACAATTGTGCAACACCTTAATACAATGCAACAGGCCTTGATACACTGCAACTTTTCTTGATACAAAGTACCGTTTTACCACGCAAAATATGTGTTTTTGATACAAAACGAGGGTTCGAGTCCCATCTGAGTGGCAAAGGTACATGAAGTAGATACAATTTTACAGAAATCAGCGATGCAACAGCTGATTTCTGTTGCTTTGGCAGGGACATATATGTCCTTACCAAATGGTATGAATCATATTCGATCTGCTTATACTACTCGTAGTGTCAAGTAAATTCCGATTTTACTTGACACTCAATCATTCAACGCATATAATATTATCACAGAGTAAAGGAACAGGAGGTGGAACAAATGACCAGTACGCAGATCATAACCAGCAGGATTGAACAAATTCCGGAAAACGAATTGATTTTCGCCAGCAAGCTCTATTCGCAAACGCTTTGTGGCGAAGTGACCGAAAGTGCATATTATAAAACTTTAGAGCGTTTATCAAAAGCAGGCAAACTATGCAAAATCGCAAAAGGAACCTACTATCGCCCCAAAACGAGCAAGTATGGCTTCGTTCCTCCTTCTCAGAAAGAGATCGTTGCAGCATTTACAGAACAAGAAAAAGGAACTATTGTTGGTTATTCTCTATATAACAGTCTGAAATTGACTACACAAGTTTCCAAGACAGTAGAAGTGTTTTCTTCTGCGTTGGAACAGCAAACCAAGAACATCAGCAATGTGTTGCTGCAATTCTGCAATCTGATTTACACACCCGAAGTAACCGGTATGATTCACATGATGGAAGTACTTCAAAATTTCGGAGAGATTCAGGATCTGAACTATACGCAATTCATAAAATTCTGCGAACAATTTGCCACAACATATTCTGATGAAGTATTTTCACAGGTTTGCCAGCAAATGCGATATCAGAAAAAAACGATCTCTTTCCTCCGTAATATTCTGATGCATTACCAAGTGCCAAATAATCTGGGTAGATACCTGTCTTCTCTGTCCGAATACAAACACCCAACCATGGAGGAAATCTATGAAGCTGCACACCTTTCCTGAAGAATTCCGGGAGTTGATCACCGTCGTTGCCAACGAGAAACATATTTCCGAATCTGCCGTGGAACGGGATTACTATATTGTTATGATGCTGAAAGCGCTGGCCGACAGTCCCTATGCCGAGCAATGTGTTTTCAAGGGCGGCACTTCACTCAGCAAATGCTATCCTGGCTCCATCGATCGTTTTTCTGAAGATATTGATCTTACCTTCCTGGGTATGGATATGACCAACAAGGCTTGTGATAAAGCCATCAAGAAGATTGAAGCTGTCATGTCCGCCGGAGCGCAAACAGAGAAGATTCTCCAGGAACGTTCCGATCGAAGCAAAAGTATGTATGTGTGGTTCGCCTCACCGGAAGACCGGGTAAAACTGGAAATCGGCAGCACCGTCCGCCCCGATCCATATAGCAAGAAAACTGTCAAAACCTATATCCATGAATTTCTGGAAGATCGCGGTTTTGTCGAGGATATCGCCAAATTTGAACTTTGCCCTGTGGAAGTTAACACCCTGAATATCGAGCGCACTTTCATTGATAAGATCATGTCCGTCAAGCGCCATGCCATCTGTGGCACGCTGGATCGTAAGGTTCGACACATCTATGATGTTGTTCGCCTCCACCAAATGCCCGAGATTCAGGCTTTTCTTGCCGAAACAGAGGAACTCAAACGTCTGGTGCGGTTAACAAAAGACACTGATTCCTTCTACATCGGCCGTCGAAACATCTCTGCAGAGTATGATCCCACCGGCCTGTACAACTTTCCTGCATGGCAGACCCACTTTGACGATAACATCCGGTCCACCTACGAAACGCTGCACCAAACTCTGCTCTATACCGATGAAAAGCAGGATTTTGATGTCGCATTAACCACTTTCCGAAAAATCAGCGAGTTGCTTTCTGCAATTGACGAATAACCGCAGGATCTCATTGTTCCGCTAATCGACTTTGTATTATTCCGATAACACCGGCATCATTCCGTTACCATGGATTGATGCCGGTGTTCTTAATTTCACCTTGTTAGAAACCTTGTTGGAACTTGTTAGATTTTTGACAATAAGGCTTGCTATTCACAAATTATTGCTTATAATGTCCATGACTTCTCCCACGAGCCAGCAATGGCGCAATACTGTGGGCGGTCTGTTGACGGGGGCAGATTTCTGCTCCCGTTTTTCTTTTACCGGGACAAAAAGGACAGAACGGACAAAATCCGCCACCCCGGCAGAAACAACTTGACATTCATCCGTTTCAGAGTCAATACATACAGTACATTTCATAAAAAGGAGATGCATTGTATGACAGAAAAGCAAGCTGAAGCGGAGATCCGGTACCGGCTGGCGAAGTTCCTGCTGTTCCGTTTGCAGGAGGAAGGTATCCTCACCCAGGAGGAATCCGAAAAGGCACGGCAGGCACTTTGCAAAAAATACAAACCTTTCAGTTACAGTCTGGAGGTGGACGAGCCATGGCCGAACGGAAAGTAAAGCGGATCTACCACCCTCCGGCAATCCCAGCTGAGGATCTGTTCAAAGGCGGCAAACAGCGT
>JAFYOD010000357.1 GCA_017556515.1 Lachnospiraceae bacterium | reverse complement strand
TGTATCCATAAGCAACAGAAAATTTGCACCCATAATAAATGACACCCCTACCGTATCCGAGTTATCGGTACCCACAATAGTTCTAACCAATTGTGGGATTACAAGTCCGATCCATCCTATGGAGCCAGATACAGAAACAGCCGTTGATACTAGAATCGTAGCTGCCACAAGGAAAACAGTACGGTATAGTTTAATGTCAAACCCTAAATTTGATGCTTCTCCATCTGAATAGCAAAAGAAGTTCAACTTCCATCTGTTTACATATATAAGCAGATTGCAGACTACTATCGGAATTGCAACTTGGGCGATTTGTTCTTTCTTGATGGAAGACAAGTCACCCATAGTCCAAAAAATGATACTTTGCAAATGTGTTTGAGGATTGGCCATGTATTTGATATATCCAAGCACCGAAGCCATAAGTCCGCTCACAAGAATACCAGACAAGATAAGCGAAAGTGTTTTCTCTGTCTTAATTGCCTTTGCAAGCAGAAAAACTACCGCTACACTCAGAAGCCCTGTAAGAAAGGAAAGTCCCTGAATATAATACGCAGACAAATCTAAGATAATTGCAATAGCAGCGCCTGTGCAGGCACCCGTACTTACACCAAGAACATCCTGAGAAACTAAGATATTTCTGAAAACGCACTGATATGTAATACCCGCAACCGCTAGTGCACCACCAATTAAAATGGCCGAGATTGTTCTTGGCAGTCTAATGTTCAGCATAATGTTCGAGATTGTATAAATTTCATCCGTAGATGCTTGGCATGTTCCCAACATGATTTTAATCATCTTGACGGGGGACACACCATACTGTCCTATAAGCATGGAAACCGCAGCCAATACAAGCATGGTTATCAACAGTATGGAAGTATTTAGAGCCTTTTTCTTTTTGTTTTGATTGTATTTATCGACTTGCAATTTCCTTTTCTCCATCCGGTGTCAACCCCGCTATCATGTACTGTGCTTGATCTTCAGTCAACTCATATCCCATGAATGTTTTATAAAACCCTATGGTTTCACTTACCGCATCAAATTCATAGTGCTCTGGATATACCACAGAGGCGGTCCAAGGGATTAACAATGCTGTTTCAAGACTGTATCTGTTCCATGCAGATAAACCCATCGGAACTTTGAAAACATTTCCATTCTGTACGGCGGAAATATGCTGCCATTCGCTGGCTTTCAAAATATCATCGTACATTACATGCTGATATCTTCCCCCGATAATAACATTCTGGGGGTTTGTTGCCAGTAGAGCTTCAGCATCAACTTTTGATTCTGGGAAAGCAATCAATGAAGCAGTAGCCAGTTCGACATAAGAGAGTTGGGCACAATAATCGGTTGTAGAGCCTGAACCAGCGGTTTTATAAAAACCTTTATCGCTATTGGCATTGATATAGTGTAAGTTTTCCTTTTCAACAACAGCATCCGCCATGGCTTTTTCAACATCAGCGATTTTACCGTCCAGATACGCAATATAGAGGTCACATTTTTCCTTGGCATCATCCCCCAAAATCTCACCAAGTAGACTTACGTTGAACTTCAGATCATCGATGGTGAGATACGCAAACGTTATGCATGGAACACCTTTACCCCGCAGATTCTCCGCATAGTCAGGATCTGCGCAGAATACAACATCAGGTTTCGCTGCCAGCAAAGTTTCGACAGAAGCCTCATCAGAATATGTGGGTATATTTTTAGCGTCAGGAGACATCACTTCGAGCCATTCGGTTTCAAAGGTATCCTCGCTGATTCCAATAAGATAATCTTCTAAGCCAAGGCCAAACATCATCTGACACCCAAAGGAATATAGATTCAAAACTTCGTCTACTTTTTGGGGAATCTTAACCTCGGCCCCCATAATGTCTACGACAGTACGAGTTTCTTCTTTATTGACCGGACTACAGCCTACCAGCGAAGATGCGGCAATAAGAATCGCCAACATCAAAGCGGTAATTCTATTAATCTTTTGCATTTTCATTATCCTCCTTATAGTTCATCGATATCATAACCGCCATAATACGCCAATGCTTTTGCAATAAAAATGCATCCCTCCTTACCATAGTTTCGTTCTTGTAGAATTGAGATGTCTCCTTCTATAAAAGAAGGGGCGGCGTATCTAGCCATAAACTGCGGTGTGATTTTTCCATCCAGCTCCGGTTCAGTATTGCTTCTAATCATATACTCGTGCAAGAGCCGAACAACTCTTTGGACTGTCTCGCTTGTATACCCTAAATCCTGCATATCTGCAATGACTTGGTAGTAGCCATTCACAGCAAAGGCAATTGCCCAGTGTTCAAGATCAAAGCTCTCGAAAATGGTTGACAACCGCTCAACTTCATCAGGGTTCCATTCTTGGGCGGGCTTTGAAATGAGCAACTCTGCAATCTTCATGAACGGCGCTGTAGCCGGATCATCATAAAAATTCCAATTCTCATGGCAATAATCAAGGAAGTCATCAAAACGGATACTTCCAAGTTTACTGACAGTCGGAATCCTACCGGTAAACTTAATACTCTTTGCAAATTCAAGGTACATAATATCTTCATCATGCTGTTTTTCCAGTTCAGCCACTTTTTCAGATATTGAAGTATAAAAATCGAAACAAGGGTCGTTCATAATAGCATAGACCTCTTTGGCGGTATAACCGATGCCAATAAGAAGTTTGATGCCCCAAATTCGGTTGAGATCTTCTTCCGTATACTCACGATAATTGTTTGAAGGATTTCGAGAACCATCTGATGGCATCAGCTTTTCCTTCTCATAGTAGCGAAGGGCCTTTCGCGTAATTCCCAGATGCTCCTCAACCCACTTTACAGAGTATCTCACTAATATCACCACCTTCCTCTATCATTATAAACCTTGCCCTTGGGGCAAGGTCAAGCAATTTTATCATAAATATTTACTAAATAAGTAACAGGCTCTGGATACTGTTAGATATACTAAACGCAAAAAACGCCCATTAATCAAGCTCTGACTGACCAGCGCTAAACTATATGTTCCTTTATTTTTACATAACTTCTATCTTTATTCAGGCTCCTAATTTGTAACCATTACAGAGTATTAGGCAATCAGTTATTGTCTAGAACTCACGGGCGCAATCCGTGTACATCTCAAATAGTTCTTTCTGTTCATCCTTCATGGTCGCCAGCACTTTTTTCATTTCTGCAGATCAGTTTCTGTAGTTTCTTGTACTCTTTGTAAGGTGAGGTATCATATCCAGTCGGCTCAAGATTGTTGAAACGGATGTGGGTGTGCTTCTTGCAATAATCTCTGTACATATACTTTCACCAACTAGTAATTCTTTTTTCTCTAATAAGCAAATGTTGGTAATATAGTAATCACCGCAACGGATATATTTCAGTTTCTGCATCATCATATGTTCATCAATAAAGGCGTTTTACGGTTAAAGGAGAAGTGATACACGATTATCAACCCACGCGTCGCTATCTTTTGTTTAGCCACTCCCTTCTGACAGATGCCGTAAAAAGTTAAATTGGGGAGGTGACTGTTTTACGAGCACTCGCTTGTTGAAATATGATATTTTTGTATATAGAAAAAGGAGACTGAAATCAGTCTCCTTTAATCTAACACGAATGTCCCATTATCATCTCCGATTGTGTACGGAAAATCCATACACAGTTTCATACACAGTTTACACACACTTTTCATCGTGCATTCCATCAAGATACATCAAGTTACGTAAAGTTATGAGCTTCGAAAATATAGAAAATGGCACTCTTTTATGTTATTTTTTGCTTTATAATGCTTAAATTATCGAGGTTTTATGATAAAAAAGCTTATTTGCCAGCCATCTGCTTAGCAACTTCTTCTGCGAAGTTCTCTTCCTTCTTCTCGATACCTTCACCAGTCTCGAAACGAACGAACTTCTTGATTTCGATGTTAGCACCGTTCTCTTTAGCAACCTGAGCTACGTACTGAGCAACTGTCTGCTTGCCATCTTCTGCTTTTACGTAAACCTGATCAAGTAAGCAGATCTCTTTGAGCTGCTTGTTGATACGGCCTGCGATCATACCCTGAATAACTTTCTCCGGCTTGGAAGCTTCCTTCGGATCGTTCATGATCTGAGCCATAAGGATAGCTTTCTCATGCTCGATGTACTCAGCGCTTACTTCTTTGTTGTTTGTGTACTGCGGTCTTAAAGCTGCAACCTGCATAGCTACGTTCTTAGCCATCTCTTTAACAGCATCGTTAACAACGTCTGTTACAACGTCGATAAGAACGCCGATCTTACCGCCACCGTGGATGTAGGAAACAACGCAACCGTTCTCCTCTACAACCTGCTCGAAACGACGAATGTTCATGTTCTCGCCGATGATGGAGATCTGAGAAGCAAGAGCTTCTTTAACTGTGAGAGTTGTATCTTTAGCCCATGTTTCAGCCATGAACTCGTCCATGTTTGTAGCTGTTGTGTTGAGAGCCTGAGCTGCAACATCTGCTGCGTATGTCTGGAACTTCTCGTTCTTTGCTACGAAGTCTGTCTCAGCGTTAACCTCTACAACTACAGCTTTCTTGCCGCACTCTGTAAGAGCTGTAACTACGATACCCTCTGCTGCAATACGACCAGCTTTTTTAGCTGCGCCTGCAAGTCCTTTTTCACGTAAGAACTCTACTGCTTTATCCATGTCGCCTTCTGTAGCTGCAAGAGCTTTCTTACAGTCCATCATACCAGCGCCTGTCATTTCTCTTAATTCTTTTACCATTGCTGCTGTTACTGCTGCCATGTTCGTTTCCTCCAATTAATGAAAATCAAACTATCGGTTCCTTGCGGAATCTCGATCTGCCACTAGAATTAAGCCTCTACAGCCTCTTCTACAGCAACTTCCTCAACGTCTGCTGCAACGCCCTGATTTGCCTCGATAACAGCGTCTGCCATCTTGGATACGATCAGTTTTACGGCTCTGATAGCATCGTCGTTACCCGGGATTACATAATCAAGCTCTTCCGGATCGCAGTTTGTATCAGCGATACCGATAAGCGGAATACCGAGTGTGTGTGCTTCCTGAACGCAGATTCTTTCCTTCTTCGGGTCTACTACGAAGATAGCATCCGGGATCTTCTTCATTTCCTTGATACCGCCAAGGTTCTTCTCAAGTTTCTCCCACTCTTTCTTAAGCTCGATAACTTCTTTCTTCGGAAGTACGTCGAATGTACCGTCCTGGGACATTGTCTCGATTGCTTTAAGTCTAGCAATTCTGGACTGGATTGTCTTGAAGTTTGTGAGCATACCACCGAGCCATCTCTCGTTTACGAAGTACATACCACAACGCTCTGCCTCTGTTTTGATAGCATCCTGAGCCTGTTTCTTTGTACCTACGAAAAGGATTGTGCCGCCCTCAGCAGCGATGTCAGAGATTGCTTTGTAAGCCTCATCAACTTTACCTACAGATTTCTGAAGGTCGATGATGTAGATACCATTTCTCTCTGTAAAAATGTACGGAGCCATTTTCGGGTTCCATCTTCTTGTCTGGTGACCGAAATGTACGCCGGCTTCCAGAAGCTGTTTCATTGAAATAACGCTCATTGTATTTCCCTCCATTGGTTAAATTCTTCCGCCTGCATCTTGCTTCCTTGAAGACTTTCCGTACCCCGGAAAGCACCGCTCTTAGAATCCGCAGACGTGCATAATATCAGCTCTCCTACTATATCACAAGTGTATTTTTCTTGCAAGTGTTTTTTGCATATTTTTTTACATTTTTTGCGACATTTTCGGCAAAAAAGAAGTGTCATTTCATGACAAACGACACTTCTCAAATCAACAATATATCTTGTATGGATTATTTACCGTTGGCTGCCTTTAAAGTTTTTAACTCTTCAAAGATCACATCGTTCAGAACTTTAATGTATGTGCCCTTCATACCGGAAGATCTGGACTCAATTACACCGGCACTTTCAAATTTGCGAAGTGCATTTACAATTACGGAACGTGTAATTCCGACACGGTCTGCGATCTTGCTGGCAACTAAGATACCTTCATTTCCATCTAACTCATCAAAGATGTGAGTGATCGCTTCCAGCTCAGAGAAGGAAAGTGTGCTGATCGCAGATTTCACGATCTGGATCTTTCTTGTTTCTTCCGCATTCTCTTCATTTACGGAGCGCATCATCTCAAGGCCAACAACTGTAGTACCATATTCACTCAGAATAATATCATCGATATCATACTGCTCATTCTGTTTGTAGATAAACAGTGTTCCAAGACGCTCGCCTGCGATATCGATCGGAGTGATGATAGCCTGATACTTCTTAACATTTGCATCTGCGAATCCAAGAGTTGCGAGGTTTACGTTCTCTTTTGTTGAGAGCACGCTTAACAAACGCTCATTCAGCATCTTATCGATATAGCCGCCGACTTTGTCTTCGATCAGTTCGTGGATCTCATCCACCCCCGGACAGATACTAACGCCTAAAACTTTTCCTTTTTTACTGATCACGAGAATGTTCGATAATAAAATCTCGCTCAGCACTTTACAGATGTCATTGAATACAACCTTGTGCGAATTATTGTTGTGGAGTAGTTTGTTAATTTTTCGGGTTTTATCCAGTAATTCAACACTCATTATCCGAAAACCTCCCTTTCCTCACGATATCGTATAATAAATTTTTTCGAACATCTAAATTGTAGCACAATTTTTTCAGAATTTCAAGACTTTTTCGGTTATTTCCAAAAAACATAGAAAAAGCGTCTAAAAATATCCATTATAGGTATTTTTAGACGCTTTTATTTTGTTTAGTCTTTATGAATTGTTCATACTTTACGTATTATTTGTTTTTCACAAAACCACACTGTTCATTAGCACATGCAATCTTGTTTCCTTTTTCAACCATATAGCCATTGCAGTCAGGACACTTCTCTGTTACCGGTTTCTGCCAAGACATAAAATCGCAATCCGGGTTAGATTCACATCCGAAATATTTGCGGCCCTTCTTTGTCTTCTTGATGATGATCTCTTTGCCGCACTTCGGACACGGGATTCCTGTCTTCTCTAAATACGGCTTTGTATTCTTACAATCCGGGAATCCCGGGCATGCAAGAAACTTGCCATGTGGACCGTACTTGATCACCATTCTTCTTCCGCAAACTTCACACTCTTCATCGGATTCTTCGTCAGCGATATGAACAGCTTCCAGGCTTTCTTTTGCCTCTTGGATCGCATCGATCAGATCCGGATAGAAATTACGAACCACTGTCTTCCATTCGATCTGTCCCTCTCCTACACTGTCGAGAAGATACTCCAGGTTTGCTGTAAATGTAAGGTCCACAATACTTGGGAACCATTCTTTCATAATACGGTTTACAACTTCGCCAATTTCAGTAACGTAGATATTTTTATTCTCTTTTACTACGTATCTTCTTGCAAGGATCGTTGTGATCGTCGGTGCATACGTACTTGGACGGCCGATTCCCTGTTCTTCCATTGCTTTTACAAGAGATGCCTCTGTATAATGTGCCGGCGGCTGAGTAAAGTGCTGGGCACTGACAAGATCTGCCAGTTCCATCTCCTGACCCATTTCGATCTTAGCCAGGTTCTGACTCTTCTCATCCTTCTCGTCTGCCTCTGTATATACGGACATGAAACCGTCAAACTTTAAGCTGGATGCAGTCATGGTAAATGTATTGCCGCCTGCTGTTAATTTCACAGAAGTAGTCTCATAAACTGCAGGAGCCATTCTGCTGGCTGCAAAACGTTTCCAGATCAGCTGATATAAGCGGAAAAGATCTCTTGCAAGAGAATCTTTTACCTGTGTAGGAGTTAATGCAATGTTGGTCGGACGGATTGCCTCGTGTGCATCCTGGATCTTTCCTGTATTTTTCTTTGAAGCATCCTGGGAAGAAATATAATGGTCTCCATAATGCTCTGCAATAAATTCTCTTGCAGTTTTATCTGCCTCTTCGGAAATACGAGTAGAATCTGTACGGAGGTATGTGATCAAACCAATGGTTCCATGTCCCTTTACCTCAACACCCTCGTACAGCTGCTGAGCAAGACGCATTGTTTTCTGGGTAGAAAAGTTTAACGCCTTAGATGCTTCCTGCTGTAAGGTACTGGTTGTAAACGGGATCGGAGCCTTTTTTACTCTCTCTCCATGTTTGATCTCGGATACTACAAATCGTTCCTCTTTTAAAGATTCAAGAATTGCATCGAGCTCTTCTTTGCTTCTGATCTCGCTCTTTCCATTAACATCTTTATGGAATTTTGCGACCATCGGCTTTTTAGAACCTGCCATCTTAAACTGAGCTTCCAGGCTCCAGTATTCTTCCGGAATAAATGCTGCGATCTCTTCTTCTCTGTCGCAGATCATACGAAGAGCTACAGACTGTACTCGTCCTGCACTGAGACCACGCTTTACCTTTTCCCATAAAATCGGGCTGATGCTGTAGCCTACCATACGATCAAGAATACGTCTGGTTTGCTGTGCATCTACAAGATTCATATCAAGCTCTCTAGGAGCCTTCAAAGAAGCCTTAACGGCATTTTTTGTAATTTCATTAAAGCTAATACGATAAACCTTTTTATCCTTGACCTCGTCCAATTTCAGGGCTTTCATTAAATGCCAGGAAATCGCTTCACCTTCACGGTCCGGGTCAGTTGCAAGATAGATCTTATCTGCTTTTTTCACTTCTTTTCTGAGTTTGGCGAGAACATCCCCTTTTCCACGGATGGTAATATACTTCGGTTCGTAGTCGTTTTCCACGTCTACACCAAGAGTACTTTTCGGAAGATCACGAACATGACCGCCGGACGCATCCACTTCATAAGTACTGCCTAAAAACTTCTTTATTGTCTTAACCTTTGCAGGAGACTCAACAATCACAAGACTGTTCGCCATTATAAAACCTCACATCTTTCTGCAATAATTTTGGTTCCCGCAACTCTGAATGTATCCGGACAATTCTAAGGTCATCAGACTTTCTAACACGTCCGAAACCGGAATTTGGCAAAATGTTACAATTTCCTCCAGAGATTTGGGTCGAGAATCTATCAAACTATACACCAATTTTTCTCGCTTGGCAAGACTCTTTTCTGATTTTTTATTCCGCTTTAACACTTCACCAGACTCAATACCAAAAAAATCCAAAATATCTTTTGGTCCCAGACAAACCGCAGCCCCCATTTGCAGCAGGCGATTACAGCCTGCACTCAAAGGATCATTGATCCTTCCCGGAAGAGCAAAAACCTCTTTCCCTTGCTCCAATGCCAGATCTCCGGTAATTAGCGATCCGCTCTTCTCTCGGGCCTCCACAATAATGACTGCATCCGACAAACCACTGATAACTCGATTTCTCATAGGAAAGTTCATAGCTACCGGAGCTGTACCCGGTACAAATTCGCTGATGATACCACCTTTCTGTTCCACATCGGAATACAAACGATAATTTTCTCTAGGATAACAGACATTTACACCACATCCCATGACTGCATATGTTTTTCCACCTGCACGCAGACATCCTTCATGAGCTGCGCGATCAACACCCAATGCAAGACCACTTAATATTTGCACACCATGCGATGCCAGTTCGAAAGCCAGATATTCCGCTGCCTGTTGTCCATATTCCGTGCAGTTTCTTGCCCCTACAATTGCAGCAGTCGGAACCTGATCCGGTGGAAGTTCTCCTTTTACAAACAATCCGGCCGGAGAATCTTTGTACGGTAATAATCGTTTGGGATATTCTTCTTCAAAATGGGCAATGTATGTGATTCCCTTCTGCGTTAATAACTCATAATCCTTTCGAAGGCTGTCCTCCTTTTTATGCCACTCTGCAAGAGCCTCCTGCCTTTTCGTGTTGAGAATCCCTGTTTTAGCTAACGATTGTTCCTCACACTTCCACACTGCCTCGTAGGAACCAAAAAATTCCCTCATACGTCGGATCAAAACCGTTCCCAATCCATTCACATGACTGAGCATATATAAATACTGCTTTTCTTTCATTTTCTCCATATAATTTTACTGCCCCCAGTATTGTTCCCTTACTCGAACGTATGAAATTGCTTCACACAGATCTTTGTGCTCCACTTGCACACGCCCTTCCATATCTGCCGTCGTTCTCGCAATTTTCAAAATCTTGTCATACATTCTTGCCGACAGCTGCATTTCACGAAATACCTCTTTCATAAATAGGCTTTCTTCTTTATTAATATGACAATGTTCTTTCACTTGTTTACTGCTCATTTCACTATTACAGCGAATTTTTGTACTTTTAAAGCGTTCATCCTGAATTGCCCTGCAAGCCTCCACACGCGCTCGAATCTGCTCCGAAGTTTCATTCTCCGATGTCCTCGTAATTTCCTCATAAGTCACCGGTATTGCTTCCACACAAATATCAATTCGATCCAATAATGGTCTCGAAATTTTTGACAAATATCGTCTGACCTGTCCGGGACTGCATGTACATTTTGCGTCCGGGAAATGGCCGCAAGGACAAGGATTTGTAGCTGCAACCAGTAAGAAGTCTGCCGGATATGTATAAGTCCCATGTACACGCGCAATTTGAATTACCCTCTCTTCCAGTGGCGTACGTAACCCCTGCAAAGATTCTCGATGCGCCTCACAGATTTCATCGATAAACAAGATCCCTCCGGTTGCCAGGGAAATCTCTCCCGGTTTTGGTCTTACGCCTCCTCCTGTCAACGCTTGTGCCGTAACAGAATAATGGGGTGCACGAAACGGACGTCTGCATATTAAAGGCTCAGTCTGATTCAACAGATTATTGATACTGTATACTTTAGAAATAGCAATGCTCTCCTCTAATTTCAAGCGTGGCAAAATAGTCGGCATACGTTTTGCTATCATCGTTTTTCCTGATCCGGGCGGACCGATCATCAGCAGATTGTGGTTTCCGGAAGCTGCCACTTCAGCTGCCCTTCGTAAAACCAGCTGTCCGTTTACTTCTGCAAAATCCACATCGTATTGATTTAACTCAAATTCCTTATCCAGAGTATTTCTCTGCCAATGATCCACCTGTTTCTTTCCTTGCAGCATGTCAAACAACTCATTCAAATTACCAATACTAACCAGCTCGATCCCATCAATCATAGCCGCCTCATAAATATTATCTTTCGGTAAAAAGATTTTCTGATAGCCCGAGTTTTTTGCCCAATCAGTTAAAGCCAGGATTCCGGGAACTCCTTTCACTTTTCCGTCCAATCCAAGTTCACCGATAAAAACTGCATTCTCCGTAATTCCCGGGATAACAAGTCCATATGCACACAAAATTGCCACAGCGATCGGGACATCAAAACCGGTTCCTTCTTTTCTAATGTCTGCCGGAGACAAATTGATCGTTACTTTCTTTGGCGGTAAAGTTAAATGTAAATTACGAATGGCCGTCCGAACTCTGTCCTGTGCTTCCTTTACTTCTGAAGCCAGTACACCGACAAACGAGTATCCGGGTAATCCATCGCTCACATCTGCCTCTACAAGTACATGTTTACCTTCCAAACCTTGCAGAAACATTCCGTTGATTTTTCCAAACAATGAAAATATCCTCCTTATATTAAATTGTCGCATCTCATTGAACATTCGGGAATTACATACAGAAATTTTAGAAGAAATAGAATTGTAAGAATTTAAGAATGTTTTAAGATAATAAAACTATAGCTGACTTATAGGAATTTTACAAGTGGATTTCCAATTTCAAAGGGAAAGATTTCACCATCATGAACGATTAAAATCTTTCCCTTCCATCCACTCATATTAATTATTTATGATCATTTCCTGGATCCATTCATACAGATCCTCGAATACCTCTGATCGATTGAGCTCATGCAAGATCTCGTGGCGTGCATCCTCATAGAGCATCATTTCTAATTTGCCCACACCAGCCTTATGAAGTCGTTCATATACCTGCTGTACACCCTTACCGTCATCTCCCACCGGGTCTTTATCACCCGAAATAAGCAAGATCGGTGCATCCGTACGAACTCGTCCTGCTTTTTCCTCCTTCGAGACATCGATGATCAGGCCAAAGAAATCCTGATACGCTGCTGTAGTGAAAATGAACTGACATTTATCATCCTCTCCAAAATCTTTTGCAAGTTCCAGATCACGCGTCAACCAGTCATATGATGTTTTAACAGGCTTAAACTTTGCATTATAGTTTCCCAGTGAAAGCTTGTACAGTAATGGACTTCGATGCATGTCTCCCTTCATACGTCTGATTGTTCCGGCCAATAAGCCGCCAACAGATACTAATGCCTCAGGCGGTGCTCCGGTTCCCATTAAGATAAATCCATCCGGACCATCCTTATATACCGATAAATATTTACGTGTTAAAAATGAACCCATACTATGTCCGAGAAGGATCAGTTTCTTGTCCAGATATTGTTTTTTTGCATAAACCGTTACACGTCGGATATCCTTTATGACATTGGTAATACCATTTTCTGAACCAAAATATCCAAATTCGTCCGTATTGTCTACACTCTTTCCATGCCCCAAATGATCATGTCCGATCACGGCAATTCCATGCTCCGCCATCCAGACGCAAAACTCCTGATAACGTCCAATATGCTCCACCATACCATGAGTGATCTGCAGCACAGCCGTTACTTCTCCATCCGGGATCCATTCCATGCATCTTAATTTATGTGTCCCATCGCTTGATGGAAGAAAAAACTCTCTTTCTTTCATTGAAGTACCTCCATTGGTAATCGACTACCATCTATTCGATATTATACCACAAAAATGATATCGGCAATCATTTTCTTTTTAGGATGAGCCATTGAAAATATTTTCAATGCGCTCACCCATATCTTATATTTTCTTACACAAGAGTATCTCTTAATTTTTCCAATGCCCGTTTTTCTATTCGACTGACATATGACCTGGAAATCCCAAGCGTGTCTGCCACCTCTCTTTGTGTATATTCCCGAGAATCAAAAAGACCGTATCGCATCCGGATCACGGTCTTTTCTGTACTGTTTAAGTTTTCTTCTATGGATTGATACAAGTTTTTTATATCTTGATTTAGGATAACTTGTTCCAGCGCCTCTTTTCCTTCTAACTCTAAAACGTCCATAAGACTGACCGTCTCTCCATCCTTATCGGTACCGATCGGCTCGTAAATGGAAACTTCTTTCGAATATTTCTTACCTGCACGAAAAAGCATGAGAATTTCATTTTCCACACACTTCGCTGCATAAGTGCCGAAGCGGGAACCCTTCTCTAAATTGAATGTATTTACAGCTTTGATAAGGCCGATGGCTCCGACCGACAGCAAATCTTCCATTTCATAACCGGTTCCCTGATATTTCTTTACTATATGGGCAACCAGTCGCATATTTCGATAGATCAAAACGTCTCGTGCTTCCGGATTTCCTGCTTTATATCGTTCCAGGTACTCTCTTTCTTCCCTCGCTGATAATGGTTGTGGAAATGTTTTCAAAAGAAAGCCACCTCTAGCATTCATTAGTTTATTCTATGCTTCGGTGGCTTTCCATGTGCTTTTATAAAATTTGTTTTCTACTATTAATTGTCAATCATCAGCTGAGTCACATCGTCGAATACAAAATCTGCTTTGCACATTCCAGTTCCTCATATAAGCAATTAGATTATAACCCAAGCAATAGATTAACGTTGGTTGCAATGATATTACTGACAACACTGATGCCCAACAGAATCATCATATACAACAACATGCTGCCGCGGCTTATGGAATTTCTGGCAATGCTGTAATAGAAATTGAACTGTCCCTGTAAATTATATTCACGATTCTGGTTCCACTGGTATGTAATCACATTTTCGTATTGATAATCCAGCGGAAGGTATTCTTTATATAGGTTCTCTTCTAATCGTCGAATACGATAGCAACCGGAGTCGTTGATCTCATATTCCTCATTAATGGAAAGTGTTATAACCGCTTTTATTAGTTTTTGACGATGAAATGCACCAATGCGAGTGATCTCTTCCGGCAAAAGACGAGATTCATTGATACGTATGGAATATCCGTATTTTTCCGACATAACCGGAGATGTGATCAGATCACGCAAACGTTTCAATATCTTTCCTACATTGACATAATGTTTGAAGATCTCGTCCAGTGTTTTATGTGGCATACGCCAGATAAAATAGGATTCATCGTTATCAAGATATGGTTGTAAATAACTCAGATCAATGCCGATCAATGTTCCCTTTGATATGGATTTTGTCTGAAATTCCAAGGTACTTATATGTACAATATCTATCGTTTTTCCATTATAAGCCACTTCCGACGTATGCTCATTTTTTTTATAATCTACAATGCAGCCGGCACTAAAAGTTGCCTGCAATATCTTCGTGTCTTTGAACAGTAGGGAAACATCTTCAATTTCTTCACGACTAACGGAAAATGGTACATATACGGATAAATATTTACCTGTTTTTATACCGCGTATGCGAATCGCCAGATCCACATAATTTTTTCCTTGAGGATTGATCCAGTCGTTAATATAAACAGTACTTGTATCATCGCCGTCGATCCAGACAGCCCAACCGTCATCGGCAAATTTCATTTGCTTTTTTTGCATTTGTTTACTATCCCCTTTAAGTTACAGAATCTTAGTTCCTATAACATACTTTGCTACAATATTTTTCTCATCTAATCCAAGATATACTGCACGTTCCATTCGCTCGGCAAGATTTAACGGCTGCGGATGCGCAAGCACACTGTCATCCATAATAACCGCATCAAACTCATAGCCGGCCTCGAAACTTCCGACATTACCGAAAAATGCTCCGCCACCTTTGGTTGCCAGATAAAAAGCTTCTGAAAACACCAATGGTTTGAAGGCTTCATCTACCATTCGGAAATACATTTTAGATACCTGGATCGCATCTGTGATCGCTCTGAAAATGGATTCACTATGTCCTCCTGCAATATCGCTTCCGAGACCAATATTCAGCCCTTTATCCAAGTATTTACGAATCGGAGCAATACCGGAAGTCAGATTCATGTTAGAAGCCGGACAGTGTGCAACAAACACGCCGTTTTTGTGCATCAGCTCCACTTCTTCCTCTGTTGACCAAACACAATGAGCCATTACCGTCTTTACGTCGGTATCTATATCATCATTTTTTCCGAACAGATCATACTCATTGTAAGAATCTCCGTAAAAAGGATTTTCCGGACGGAGAAATTTCACAAAATCAATCTCACCTTTACTTTCAGATAAATGGGACTGAACCGGAATTCCATAAGCCATCTGGATCTCACGAAGCTCTTCCATCAATTTATCTGTACAGCACGGAATAAAACGAGGTGTTAAGATCGGCTTCGTATGTAAAAACTTATCTTTTACTGCATTGATCCAGCCAAACGTTGTATATGCTGAAATGTCTGCACTATCCTCTGTCAGAGCCTCACTTGCCTCTCTGTCCATATTGACTTTACCTACATAGCTGACAAGACCGCTTTTTTCCATAAGTTCCATCAAAAGTTCCGTAGCCGGACGGTGTCTGGTCGCGAAAATACAGGCTCTTGTCGTTGCACCTTTTTTCAAAGCATCTACAAAAATGCCATATGCTTGTTCTGCATATTCTAACTTCTCATACTTTTCCTCTTCCGGGAACGTATAGCTGTTCAGCCACTCCATAAGCTCTAAGTCCATGCACATTCCGCGAAATGCATACTGTGGTGCATGAACATGGAGATCAACCATGCCCGGAAAAATCAAAGCATCGCCATAATCATAAAGCGGTAACTCTGCATATTCCTCAGGCAATACCTCAAAGATTCCCTTTGAGATACCGTCGATACAAACCGCGTAGGAATTCTCATGCAGATCAAGTTCTTTTGGATTTTTAGTCTGGCACAGATGTCCCTTTATTACAAAACTATTCTTCATAATACCTCCATTCTCACTTTCTTTTCTCTAAGTATATCAAGTGATATGAATTATTTTATTTGTTCATGTAAAAGACGCTGCCTATTTACTATTTTTGATTTTGATCTATGAAATGGAGCAAAACCTTCAAAGATACTTGCTCCTATCGTCATATCCGCTCGAATTGCAGAATCGTAGAGTGATCTTCCAAGAAACGGAATTTTAATCTTTGCAAGCGGAACTAAAAACCTTGCATGGTATTCTACCTCAGCTGCAAATGAATATACAGATGTGTTGCCGGTATGTGTCGCAAGAATCACTGCACATTCATATTCGTCCGGATATTCCGGATTTTTTATATATATTTTCTTATTGTCACAAACCACATACCCAGCTTTTTGGTTGATCGACTCAATAAATCTGGACAACCGTGCAAGGCTTGCCGATTTTTTGTAAATGCCATTTCGTTTGACGATCGCTCGATAGCATTCCGGAACTTCGATACACCCATTTCCCACAAAAGATGCAATATATTTCGGATACAAAGAGGCTACAAGATATGCTCCCTCAGAACTCGGATCTGTAAAATATTTTTTTAATTTTTCGTGATGACGTTGCCCCCTACGTGCTGCCACACGGTTTATTTCCATGTTCAACGCTTTCCTGTTCTCATCAACAGGATCCATTAAACAGTTCATCAATTTCTCACATTCAAAAGAAATAAAAGAGATTGTCACTCCCGGGGTATCCCCATCTGACGGGACATCTCCTTCTGCATCATGTTCTTGCTCCCTGAGTTTCAAAAGGCTGTATATATAGTCGGCTTCTCTTGGTACGGCATACAAAAACCAGTCATCAAAAAAATGATCGCAGGCTTGTCTGGCACCATTTGAATCAGGAAAATCCAGGATATCTTTTTCTGCCAGCAATTCCGATAAAGACTTATAAATCAAAGCAAAACCGTCATTCGCTTTTATAATATCTGACTCCGATATATATCCTTCGGATTGTAACTGTTGGAATATCTTTGGAATAATCATGTTTCCCCTTTGCTAACTTTCCTATGTGATAAATTATTTCTGTCTAATTATATCATAACTTCAAAAAATTGTTTCATTATTTCTTGTATTTAATCATATTTCTTTAGTCATTATGTGGTTCCGCTTCTATATTTATCTGGCATATTTCCAACTTGGAAAGTAAATCAGATGGAGAATATTTTTGAACAAGTTGGCGGCTTCTCTTCCACAATCGTAGAAGATTCAGGTGATTCCTATATCCATTATGCAGCTATGGCGGACGGTGAACTGTTGGCATCCCACGGCAGAGTCGGATATACGGAAGATCTCCGCAATGGCGTTCAGTACCAGGCCTCTGAAGACGGAATGGGAAAAAGCATTACACTCCTTGCTCCGACCGCGGATCTCAAGGCAGTGGTTGAAGGCGCCTATGGTGATGAATTAAAGGATTATCAGATTCCCGCCAGCATTTACGCCAACGACAGTCACTACTATGCGAAGTTGGATCAGAAAGATGAAGAATGGGGCGTTATATACAGCGGATATGCGTATTTCAATAAAGAAACCTTGTTGCTTGATCGCGTAGAGATGAAAGAGTCCATGGGATCTTTAAAAAACGAATGGACCGTTCAGATGGACTATAACACCGGTGCCAATTTTGAAATGGTCAGCTATGACCGTATCACCAATGCAGAAAATACCGTAGATCTGACGATCCACTATCCGGATGGAACCACAAATGATATCACGGTAGACCGTGATGTAACTGTGATCGCATACTATCCGAATTATGGGGAATTGTGGGCAGCTTGCTGGGATGAGGCATGCACAAAAGCCGTAAATGATCTGAGCTGGGTTAACGGTTCAGATGCAAAGGTTTACTCCAAATAAATCTTATTATGATATACCTTCTTGAATAAATCTTTCCTAATAAGAAATTTTTCTTTCTAAATTTGTTTTCGCCATCTACCTATCCCCATGGTAATACTGTTCTTGATGTAATAGTACCACTCGGATAGTGACAAATGTGTAACAAAAACGGCCATCCTAAAACTGCAGAAAGCCACCTCTGGCATTTATTCAATGCTTCGGTGGCTTTCCTTATGCTTTTACAAAGAGTCGATTTTATAATTCTTTTAAGAATGCTGCAAGTACTTCAAATGTCTTATCAAAAGATGCAAGATTCATCTGCTCTTTCGGTGTATGAGCGCCTTCACACTCTGCACCGAGTGTAACCACATCTAATCCCGGGATCAAGTCGCAGAACACACCACACTCTAATCCGCCATGAGTTGCAAGCAGTTTCATCTCAATTCCTCGCTCCTCTTTAAACACTTTACAAAGAGTCTCTCTTAACTTGGAATCTGGATTGAATTCCCAAGACGGGAACTTGTTGTATACGTCAATCTTCATGTCGTAGATTCCGGCTAAGATACAGAGTTCCTGTTCCATCTGATCACGGTAGGACATCTTCTCTGCACGAAGTGAATACTGGAATTCTACATAATCCTCTCTGCAGCGTACGGATGCCAGGTTCTCTGATGCGATCGGAAGATTCTCGATCTGAAGGCTCTTATGTCTCAGTCCAGTCGGAAGTAAATACATTAAATCAATGATATCTGCACTGATTTCTTCACAGATTGCAAGACTTCCTTCTGCCTTTTCTAAAGTTACTGCAAAATCCGGCTCCTGAAATTTAATCTCATTACGGATCTTAGCTGTCATCATCTCAAATGTATTTCGAATGTCTTCTTCCTTGGCTGTGCTGGCAATGATCGCCTCACATTCTCTCGGAATCGCATTGTTTTTGAGACCGCCATCTAATTTTACAATACGAAGATCACAACTGCCGGAAATTTCTTTTAAGATTCTTGCACAGATTTTCAGAGCATTTCCAAGTTCACGGTTGATACAGCTTCCGGAATGACCTCCCTTTAAACCAGTTACGAATAAACGATATACAGGTGCATCGCACTCTTCAAATTCTACCGGTTTGCGAAGTCCGATCATCTCTCCACCCGCGCTGGTTGTACATGTGCCAACACCTTTTCCGCCAAAGTCAAGGTTTACGTAGCGTTTTGCTTTGAAGTCTTCTGCTTTCAGTGCAAACGCTCCGATCAGACCTACCTCTTCCTGAGAAGTAAATACGCACTCTAATGCCGGACTTGGCAGATCCATCTCTAACATTGCCAGCATGTATGCACAGCCCATACCATCATCTGCACCAAGTGTTGTACCTCTTGCACGCAAGATTCCATCTTCGATATAAAGATCAAGTGGATCAGTATCAAAGTTATGATCACAGTCTGCATTCTTTTCACAAACCATATCTGTATGCGCCTGTAAGATTACAGCACCATGATCTTCGTACCCTGCAGATGCCGGCTTATAAATGATTACATTATGTACTTCATCTCTTTTATATTCCAATCCATGATTCTTTGCAAATTCTACTAAATAATCTGCACACTTTTCTTCTTTGTAAGATGCACGCGGAATTCTGGACAGTTCTTCAAAATATTTCTGATGCGGGATCTCATGATTTAAAACGTTCATATGGATAACCTCCTGCTAAAACTTAATTTCCATTGTGATAAGATCGCTCGGCTCTGATACAAAACCGCGTGCGATCAATGCCTGCTCCAGTTTCGGATTTTCGATCGCAAATGTACAAGAAACCTTTTCTAATCCCTGTGCTTTCGCATAGTTCACAGCAAAGTCGAGACACTTCTCGTAATCTCCGCCCATCATTGCGATGTGAAGAGTCACCTGATGCTGGAAACGAGCTCCACATACAATAAAGCTACCGCTTTCTTTGTCTTCAAAGACTTTACCTTCCATTGCAAATCCTTTTGCATTCTCTTCATTTACATGATAGAACGTGCGATTGAAGACCATATAGTCGTTGTATTCTTCTTTCATCGGAGTGATCAGCTCCACGGCTCTCTTCCATCCCACATGTTTGAACCCGTGAACGTTTCCGTAGGAAAGGTCTGTCAAATGATATCCTCTGTGCTGTGCAGCTTTGGAAAGTCCGTTGATCTTTGCTAAACCTGCGCTCACTTCATTTTTTACTCCGGTAAACATTGCCATAGACGGACATCCGTGTTCCTGTGCAAGCTGATGGTACATCTTGTAAATGGCTTTTCCTGCGCCCTGCTTCTGCCACTGCGGACTGATTCGTAACGTCTCCAGCCAGCCGGTACCATCAAACAGAACTGTGAATCTTCCGATTCCGATCATGACATCTTCGTTATATACGGTTACAAGACCGCCTTTCTGGTTATAAAAATAATGCCAGGCATCTTCTAGATAGCAATAGCTGCCCATTGCCTCCGTCTCAACTCTTGCACACTCTTTCATATCATCATAAGAAGCAAGTTTTACTGTAAAAGCCATTTTCATACTCTCCTTTACTCATTTCTGATCGCCGCAAGCGGACTAAGTTTCATTGCTCGGATTGCAGGGAATAATCCGGCCAGCATACCGATAATGATAGCAAATATAACTGCAATTCCGGATAGCCACGGTGGAATTCGTGAAATATCTCCGGAACCTCCGATTAAAGCTGCACCCAAGAAATTATTGACCAGGTAAGAGACTCCATAACTGAGGATCAGTCCCACAATTCCGCCGATAAATCCGATAAATCCGGCTTCGATCAAAAACATATTTCGTATACTTCCGAGAGAACATCCGAGAACTTTTAATACGCCGATCTCTTTTGTTCTTTCGTAGATTGACATCATCATAGTATTCGCGATACTGATCGCTGCAACAAACATTGACACTGCACCAATACCGCCAAGCACTGCCTGAATCATATCAGTCTGTTCCTGAGCCTGCTCCAGCCACTGCATACTGCTGTAAGCATAAAATCCCATATCAGTGATCGCATTCTGCACCTCAAGAACATGGTCCATCTCGTCTACATTAACGTAGACAAGGTCATAAATAAAATAATTGTACGGTTTTCCTTTTTTGTTGGTAGGCTGACCCGGTATCGCATTTTTTCGGTAAATCCGTTTTAGCTGTGTCTTCAGCTGTTCAATATCCGTAAACAGTCCATAACTATATTCGTTATACTCATCCGGATTTCCTTTTACCAGACCACTGACCGGAAACACATACTTTTTTTGTTTTCCGTTATTGGATCCGGAATTTTGAAAGGTGATAAAAAAAGAACGATTGTACAGGTCAACATCCGGCATTTCTCCCGTATCCCAATAACCTTTTCCGGTCTTGGAATTGTAAAAATCTCTGGCAACCATGTTTCCGACTACAAGCTGCATGGTATTGGCATTCGGATCCGGAAGCGTTCCTTGTGCAAGCTCGATTTCCTTTAACATCTCGCTGCTGACACCCTGTAATCTGGTACCGCTGGTATATACACCCTGGCGCATATTTACATAAGTGCTGAGAACCGGAGAGACATGAGCAACGTGGGGGATCGCTTCCAGCACTTTTATTGTGTCATCGGTTATGAATCCATCCTCGTCGACATCTGTCCCCCATCCATAGTTGCTGTTCACCTCGATACGGGTCAGACTGCCGTAAGACGTATATTGCTCGATCGTCATCTCCTTCAGACCAATGCCCAGAGAAACCATTACAACGATGGAAGCCGTACCGATCGTAACACCGAGGACTGTAAGAACAGTCCTCAGTTTTCGACGTTTTAAATTATTGACGCTCATCGTGAGCAGATCAAAGAATCTCATCTTCCATTCCCGCTTTCTTCTTTTTACGTCTTATAAAGAAGACAATACCGCCAAGAACAGCTGCTGCCGCTACTCCCAACGGAAGTGCGTACTGTTTCAACTTATCCGCCACCGTCGGTTCCGGAAGCGGTTCGTCAATGATCAAAAAGTCCTCTGTGAACGGATCTTCCATTGGCATTGGTTCCGATACATACAACTGGATCTCTTTATCTACAGAACTAACTGTGCCATTTTCATCCTCATAAGAGATTTTAACGGTAATCATACCATCATCCATTGTCGGAGCAACTCCGTAGATCATTGCATCAACATTCCCGCTTTCTCCCGGTTTAATGTTTCCGATATAATTTTCGCTTCTCTGAATCGAATCATCTTCAAATGTAGCCGTAACGTTGTAGAGGATCACTTTGCCGGTATTGTTAATATCAAACATGATATTGGTTTCACCACCGACATTGATCGCATTCGGCATCACTTCGATATTTCCTGTGTTCAGCCTTGCCTGCTGTTTAATAGGAACTGCAAATTTCACAGTCTCCTTTGCATTCTTAAATTCCGGGCTGTCATACTGTTCTGTGATCGTGATCGTATAAGAACGCTGCTCTGCGCTTGGGCTGGAGTTATAATGCATCTCCAGAACTGCAGAAGCACCAGGTGCCAGATTATTGACTACGGCAGAGTTTGAACCATTTACGGTTGTAAACACCGGACTGTCACTAACGGATTCCGGTTCCAGTGTGAACAGAATATTGCTGGCAGAAATTTTGTCAGAGGCATTTTTCATTTTCACGCGGAGAATAAAATCTTGTCCGGCATATACCGTCTCCGGTTCTGTTTCAAAGCTGTCCACAATGATACGGGCTTTTGTTCTCTCATTTTCACCTGCATCTGCAGAAAGTTCATCTTCTGTTTGCTTTCCGACAATACGAACGTACATCACATCTTCGATCGGTTCTGCAAATGCACCATTCTCTTCTTCTCTGTAACGGATCTTGAATTTGATCGGATAGTAGCCGGATGCAGCACCTTCCTGAATCGCCATACTGTATGGTACTTGTACTGACTCATTCGCTCCAATATTGTTCATCCAACGATCATAGTTGCCGTCATTGATCTCAAACGGAAACTCTTTCACATTTGCAGAAAGTCCCATTTCTACACGAACATCATAGGCCGTGCGATAACCAGTGTTACGAAGATTGATCTCAAAGTTCATCACTTCGCCATATATGCCATGTGGAGTCGCCTGGTTCTCTCCAAGCGCAAACGCAACCGGTTCTGTTCCTGTTTCATCTTTTTCTGTCGGTTCGGTTGCAGATTTAGCTTTTGCCCAGATAAACATAGTCTTCGCATATTCTCTCTGATTTCCATTTTCATTCTCTGTCAATACATGGATCAAAACCGGATAATACCCCTGTTCCAGATCCTTTTTCATGCTAACCTTCATATTGACTGTTTTTCTGGATTTATCATTGATCGAACCAATACTTTTCTGCTTGCTTAAGGAATCAATGATTTCAAATGGATATGTAGTTTTCATTGAACGTACGAGATCACTGCTGTCCTCTTCATCATCATCAATATCGTAATAATCTTTATAATCTTCCTCGCCGGCGATCCATACATATGTCTTTGTCCAGTCTTCCCCGGAATTATTCTTTAATGTAATGGAAATGGTTGATGATTTACCGATCGTTACTTCCTCGGTCGATCCGATAACCAGTCGAACATCCGAATTGTCATCATCTTTATAATAAACCTTCGGGATATCCTCTTCATTCTCATCTGCAAATGCAGTCAGTGAGGCACATGTCAGCATCAGCACTGCTGCCAGCATAAATAAAAAGAATTTCTTTATCACATTTTTCATTATACATCCCTGCTTTCATCTATCTTTTCAGAAGGAAGTCCCGTTTGATATGCATGTTCCAATGCCACAAGATCTACTTCCCTGTGATTTTCTTCAATATGAACGATTTTTCCATCGATGATCTTAAAAATACGGTCCGCATAAGTTGCAAGATTGTTGTCATGAGTAACCATGATCAATGTTTGATTTTGCTCCTTTACGATCTGCTGCATCAAACGAAGGACCTCCATCGTTGTCTTAGAATCCAGATTTCCTGTCGGTTCATCCGCAAAGATGATCTGTGGTTCAGAAGCCAATGCTCTTGCAATACCGACTCTCTGCTGTTGACCGCCGGACATCTGATTCGGCATATGTTTCATGTGAGTTCCCAGTCCTACCAGAGTCAAATATTTCTTTGCCTGTTTCAGTCTGACTGCCTTCGGGATCCCTTTAAACGATAACGGCAATGCAACATTTTCTATCGCATTCATGGTTGCAAGCAAATTATATGACTGAAAGATAAATCCAACGTGAGCTCTTCGAAACGCCACTAACTGTTTTTCATTCAGTTTTTCAATATGCTTACCTGTGATCACGATCTCTCCTTTGGTCGGATGTTCCAAACCGGCCAGCATATTGAGAAGCGTCGATTTACCGGAGCCGGAAGGGCCTGTGATCGCACAAAATTCGCCACGGTATATCTCAAAATCTACGCCGTCCAACGCATGAACTTTGGTATCTCCCATGCGATATATCTTATATAAATCTTTTACCCGAATTACCACTTCACGTGCTGCAGCTGTTTCCATGATCTCACCTTCTGTCTCTTCCTATACTGTCACTATTATAGAGTTTCATTGGTTATACGACGTTCAAATTCTTTCAGATATTCCTCTACAGAAACATACTGTCCATTGTTGACACGATATGCCGGATTCCACATTCTAACTACTCGGATCGCAGCATGTTCCTCATCGGAAGTCGGAAGAAAATCCTCATCCGCCAGAAAAATATCGCCTATTACCAGGTTCTTCCATTTCATATAAGTTTCCTGATTTTTCTTCTGCTTTTTATTATGAAATACTTCCATCACGATCAAACGGAAGATCTCATCACTGCAGCACACGATTGTCTTCGGTTTTAACAGACGGATCTGTCGCTTGATAAACTCAATATAATACTGTCCATACTGCATACTAATATCATCGGCAGCCCCTTTTCCTCCACGTTTATTTACATAAAGGATTGCCAGCTGCTTCAGCAACTTCTGATTTGACAGTTTTGCCGGATCCTTATAGATCTTTTCATTTACGATTTTTTGCATTCCTGACAGATAGTCCAAATACTCCACTTCACCGGTAGCACTTTTCCCGGACGCCACTTGCCTTCTCACGTCAGAAATCACCGGCATCGTCTGCCCTTTTTGAATGAACTTACGCATATTGGTCTCTTTTAGAATATATAAGGTACCATTAAAATCTTCCGGAGAAACGATCCCATCGATATGAAAGCTGCGTTGTTCAATTTCGCCATAACAGGTTGCTCCATACGGCTCTTCCTCCATCTGCTGCATCATCTGCCACACCAGATAAAGTTCTTCCATCGACTCACATTTCGCCGCCTGACCTTCCAGAACAATCTGCTCCATCGTCTTTCTCATAGGTACCTCCCGGATCACAATACTTTCTTTCATATCATTTCAATATCTACTATATCATAACACAATTTCAATCATTTTGCAAAAAAGTTGTAGAATTTGACTGATATATCGTCTATAATTATTTCAATGTAGAACATCCACATTTCAATTACAGAAAGGAATCCTATCTATGAGACATTTGATCAGTCCGTTAGATTTTACCGTTGAAGAGATCCAGAAATTATTAGATCTTGCCCGCGATATCGAAAAGAACCGTTCGAAATATGCACACGTTTGTGACGGAAAAAAACTGGCAACTTTATTCTTTGAGCCAAGCACTCGTACACGTTTAAGTTTTGAGTCCGCGATGCTCAGCCTCGGTGGATCCGTTCTCGGCGTTTCTTCCGCAAGTTCCAGCTCTGCTGCAAAAGGCGAAAGTGTAGCTGATACGATTCGTATGATCTCCTGCTATTCCGATATCGTTGCGATGCGTCATCCGAAAGAAGGTTCTGCATTTGTTGCTGCCCAGAAAGCCGGAATTCCGTTCATCAATGCCGGTGACGGCGGACACCAGCATCCGACACAGACACTGACTGACCTTCTCACTATTTATTCTTTAAAAGGAACACTTGAAAACATGACCATCGGTCTCTGTGGTGATCTGAAATTCGGACGTACCGTTCATTCTCTGATCCATGCAATGGTTCGTTATCCGGGAATCAAATTCGTTCTGATCTCTCCGCCGGAGCTTCGTGTACCGGATTATATTCGCGAAGATGTTCTTGATGCACATAATATCGAATACCGTGAGCTCACAAACCTCGAAGATGCCATGGCAGAATTAGACATTCTGTACATGACAAGAATCCAGAGGGAACGTTTCTTCAACGAAGAGGAATATCTTCGTATGAAAGACTACTACGTTCTGGATACAGATAAGATGAAACTTGCAAAAGAAGATACATTCATCCTCCACCCGCTCCCACGTGTAAATGAAATTTCCACCGAAGTGGATGATGACCCGAGAGCCGCATACTTCAAACAGGCTCAATACGGTGTATATGTTCGTATGGCTTTGATCATGACTTTATTGGAACTGGAGGTTGAATAGTATGTTAAATATCAGTGGAATTAAAGATGGTGTTGTACTTGACCATATCCAGGCTGGAAAAAGTATGGATATTTACAAGTATCTCGGACTTGACAAATTAGACTGTACTGTAGCGATCATCAAAAATGCTCGCAGCAGCAAGATGGGACGCAAGGACATCATTAAGATCGAAGGTCCGATCGACAGTCTGAATCTGGATATCCTCGGCTATATTGATCACAATATTACTGTGAATATTATCCACGATGACGTGATCACAGAAAAAAAAGCATTAAGTCTTCCGAATCTCCTTACAAATGTGATCCACTGCAAGAACCCGCGCTGTATCACATCCATCGAACAGGAACTGCCTCATATCTTCTATCTTTCTGATGCGAATAAACAGGTTTATCGCTGTCAGTACTGCGAAGAGAAATATAAAGCAAAAGATAAAAAATAATAAAAAAGACCATTGGATCTCTCCAGTGGTCTTTTCTTCTTTATAAATGATTCTGAGCAAAACGATAAGCCGGGTTATGTCGTGGATGATCATCTATCTAGACCGCCTGTCACCAGACGGCTCAAGCGACCTACCCGGAAGCAGACGGGCCGCCTTATGCTCCCTGTTCGGTCTTGCTTCGAGTGGGGTTTACATGTGCCCTCTCTGTTACCAGCGAGGCGGTAGTCTCTTACACTGCCTTTCCACCCTTACCTGCGTAAAACGCAGGCGGTTTATTTCTGTTGCACTTTCCCTGGAGTCACCTCCGCCAGACGTTATCTGGCACCCTGCCCTTTGAAGCCCGGACTTTCCTCTCCTGCACCCTTTCGGCCATGCAGCAGCGATCATCTGTCTTACTCAGAACGA
>JAFYOD010000052.1 GCA_017556515.1 Lachnospiraceae bacterium | reverse complement strand
TACACTTGTGATCGGTTCTGATACCGTGGTTGCTTTAGACGGTAAGATCTTAGGAAAACCGAAGAGCCATGAAGAGGCAGCGGAAATGATCCGCAGCATGGAAGGACGTGCCCACCAGGTTTATACAGGTGTCTGCATGGTATTAAAGGGAGAATCCGAGGACGTGGTTCGCAATTTCTTCGATGCGACAGATGTGGAAGTGTATCCGATGACTGAAGCGGAAATCCTGGAGTACGCAGGCAGCGATGAGCCAATGGATAAAGCAGGAGCGTATGCCGTGCAGGGATTTTTCGGACGCTATATCAAAGGTCTGAACGGCTCCTATGCAAATGTGATGGGACTTCCGATCAGCATGGTATATCAGGAAATGAAAAAGTTTTAAGGAGAGGATCCTATGATCAAGTTAATTGCGTCTGATGTAGACGGTACTCTTGTGGTAGACGGTTCCAGTTCTCTTCATCCGGAGCTTTATGAAGTGATCCATAAATTAAAAGAACAGGGAATCGCATTTGTGGGTGCCAGCGGAAGACCGGTGGGCAGCATGAAGCATATTTTCGGACCGGTAAAGGATGATGTATACCTGATCTCAGGAAACGGTTATTACCTGGAGTTTGAAGGAAAGAAAAAATTCTTTACGGATTTTGATAAAAAACTGGCTGCAGAGATTGCAGAAGACATGTACAAAGCAGGAATGCAGGTTATGTTTGATGCAGCAGATTGTGTGTATACACAGTCTAAAGACCAGAGATTCATTGACTGGATCGAGAACGGCTACCGCAACAAGGTGGTTCGGGTCGAGAATCTGTTGGAATTAGATGATACGATCCTGAAGGTGGCAGGCTGCATCATGGACGGTGTTCCGGAAGAAGTGGCAGAAAGCCTGAAAGAAAAATACGGAAAAACCTGCAAGGTAACATTTGCGGGACACCAGTGGGTCGATGTGTTTGATCCGGCGTTAAGCAAGGGTGTTGCTTTGAAGACTCTTCAGGAAGAACTGGGAATTCTTCCTGAAGAAACCATGGTATTCGGAGATCAGATGAATGACATGGAAATGTTAGAGCAGGCTTATTATAGCTTCGCCGTTGCCAATGCGAGACCGGAGGTAAAGGAACAGGCTCGATTTATGGCAGATTCCAATGTGAACCAGGGACCGATGAAGATCATGAAACTGCTTTTAAAATAAGGCAGAACTGCAGAAACAGAGGATATTTTCATGAAAGTAAATAAAAGGATTTGGTGTGTCTGTTTATCACTCATAGCAGCCGCTGTTATGGTGCTTTCTGGCTGCAGTGTTGTGGAAACTCTGACTCCGGTTGGCAAAGAAGAAAAAGAATACGGAAAACCGGAAACGATGGTCATTCTTTCCACAGAGCGCCTTCGATATGAAGATGTGTATACAGAGGAACTGTGGAGTGCAGCGGTGGATGAGAATGGAACTTCTTTTGGAACAATTCTGTTGTCACAGGTTCATGATTTTTTGATCGAATTGAAAACCATGAGCAATATGGCAAAAGAACAAGACATGGAGCTTTCCAGCCGCGAGAAGGATTTGGTGAAAGAAGCTTCGAAGCAGTATATGGAAGCATTAGGAAGCACTCATGCAGCAGAGTTTGAACTGACTGAGGATCAAGTGAATGATCTGTATTCTGATTATCGTACCGCAGAGAAACTGGTAGAACAGTTGACCGGAAGCATGAATCTGGAAGTCAGTGATAGTGAAGCGAAAGTGATCGAGATTGCACAGATTGAGATGGCTTCGGCAGAAATTGCGGCAGAGGTTTTCAAGAAGGTTTCGGAAGAAGGTGCTGATTTCTATACGATCGCGAAAGAGTATTCTGAATCTGAAGAGATAAAAAAACAACTCACACATGGTCTTGAAAGCGAAGCATACGAAGAAGCTGCATTTCTATTGGAGACAGGAGAAATCAGTGAGATCATTGTTGATTCCGGAAACTATTACATTTTGAAATGTATCAATGATTACGATGCTGAGGCAACTAAACTTCATAAAGAAGAAATGGTTCAGGAAAAGAAAAACGAAGCATTTCACACATCATACCAGATGTATAAATCAGAACATCCATTGGTGGAGGACAGTACGTTTTGGTCATCTATGAGTATGGATGCCTGTCCGTTGGTGGAAGCAGATTTCTTT
>JAFYOD010000356.1 GCA_017556515.1 Lachnospiraceae bacterium | reverse complement strand
CTTGTGATCGGCAAGAAAGCACCGGAAGTTTGCCCGGTATGTAAATACTCCCAGAGCTACTTCGAAGTAAGAGGCGAGAATTACTAATTGAACGATTGAAAAAACAGCGGAGTTCCTTCGGGGACTCCGTTTTTATTGTCAAAACCTTGACACTCTTTTCTTGCATATTATACCATTTAGTAGTATAATAATTTGAGGCAGAAAAAATAATTACAGAAAAAGGAGAATGTTTATGAGCGGTCACATTAGTGCAAAAAAAGGCGAAATTGCTGAGAGAATCTTATTACCGGGCGATCCGTTACGTGCGAAATACATTGCAGAAACTTACCTTGAGAATCCGGTATGTTTCAACGAAGTTCGCGGTATGTACGGTTTCACAGGCACATATAAGGGAGTTCCGGTATCCGTTATGGGTACAGGCATGGGCGTTCCGTCTATTTCCATCTATGCTCGTGAGCTTATGGAAGAGTACGATGTAAAGACACTGATCCGTATCGGTACAGGCGGAAGCTACGATGACAATGTAAATGTTGGTGATCTTGTTATTTCCCAGGGTTGCTGCTACACATCTTCCATTATGGAGTATGCAGACTTAGCAGGTACCTACTCTGCAGTAGCTGATTTCGAACTGGTTTACAATGCAAACAAAATCGCAAAAGAGATGGGTCTTTCCGCAAAAGTTGGTCTGACTGTTTGTAACGATCTCTTATACTTTGACAATAAACCGGAAATCGCAAAACAGTGGAACAAGTACGGCGTACTTGGTTCCGAGCAGGAGGCACTTGGTCTTTACGCACTTGCTTCCCAGTTCCGCAGAAAAGCAGTTATGATCATGAACGTTGTTGTTAACATCTTCAAGCCGGAGCAGAAAGAGCTTACAGCAGAAGAGAGAGAGAAAGAGTTACACAACATGATCACTCTTGCTCTTGAGACAGCGATCGCTGAATAAGTATTATATGTTTGAAATAAGAAAGACTCCCAATCTTCAATGGTCGGGAGTCTTTTTGTATACGGTTTTTAGTTTTCAAAGAATGCGATCGCAACAGCGCCAGGGCCTGCATGAGCACCGATGGTACATCCGACAGAACTGATCGGAAGTTTGTCTGTGTGTGTGGACCAGATTTCGGAGCTGTCCTCGATGTATTTCTGAAGCAGATGATCGGAGAGACCGCTGTATGCCAGTGCAAACGGTTTGTCGAAATTGATACCGCCGCAGTTTGCGATCAGTTCGCGAAGCAGGTTGTTGCCCTTTTTGGAACCTCTTGCTTTACCTACTAAAGATACTTCACCATTTTCGATAGCGATAACCGGCTTAATGGATAAGATGTTTCCTGCAAATGCAACCGCTGCAGAAATACGGCCGCCTTTTTTCAGATACTCTAATGTGTCTAAGAGTGCAAGAAGACGGATGTGGTGTTTCTCCTCGTTGAGCTTTTCTACGATCTCAGCTGCAGAAAGGCCCTGATCGCGGAGTGCGAGACCACGCTGTAAGAGGATTCTTTCACCGATTGTAACAGATTCACTGTCGATAACGAATACCTTGCCTTCGAAGTCGTCAGCAGCGATCATTGCGCTCTGGTATGTACCGGAAAGTTTGCCGGAGAGTGTGATAACGATCGCTGTATCACCTGCCTCAGTCACTTTCTGGAACGCAGTCGCAAATGCATCCGGATTTACCTGGCTGGTTGTCGGGAAGATATCAGTTTCAATGAGTTTCTCATAAAACTCTTTATGTGTCAGATCTACGGAATCAGAGAACTCCTGCTCGCCGAAGAGAACTTTTAACGGAAGATGGATAAGACCGAGAGCCTCAGCCTCGGACGGAAGAATGTCGGAAGCAGAATCGATAATAAATTTGATTGCCATAAAATAATCCTTTCTATCATTGTTTGATATTCAAAACATTTGATATTATAAATAAATTGTGTTGAAATGTCAAGAGCCCTGCGATACAATATAGAAAGAATGTTGAATTTTTGCGGAAAGAAAGAGGGTAGATCATGAAATACGATGCAATTATGTTTGATCTGGACGGAACCTTGCTTCCTATGGACAACGATGTTTTTATAAGAGAATACGTATCTTTGCTGGCACAGATGGCAGAGAAAAAATGCGGATATGAAAAAGAATTATTCCAAAAAGGAATGTGGATGGGTGTTGTAGCCATGATGAAAAACGATGGAAGCTGCAAAAATGAAGACCGCTTCTGGAACGTCAGTGCCCGGATCCTTGGCGAAGGTCTCCATCAGTATGTATCGGTATTTGATGAATTCTATCAGAATGAATTCCATGAGACCAAGGCATTTACTTCCCCGAACCCAATGGCCAAACAGGCCCTTGAGGAAGCAAGAAAAAAAGCTTCCAAGGTAATCCTGGCAACCAATCCATTGTTCCCGGAAGTGGCTGTCAGAACTCGTATGAGCTGGATTGGCTTAAAACCGGAAGATTTCGATTGGGTTACCAACTATGCGAACTCCAGTACATGCAAACCAAATCCGCAGTATTACAAAGACATCTGTGAGCAGTTTGAACTGGACCCGTCTAAATGTTTGATGATCGGAAACAATGCGCAGGAAGATATAGAAGCGGCAGCGGCTGCCGGGATCGCAGGATTTTTGATCAAAGACTGGCTGATCTGCGAAGGCGAACTTCCGGATTGCCCACAGGGAAGCTTTGAAGACATGCTGGACTATTTAAAAGGATTATAATGGAAGATCAACTTCCAAATAATAGAGAGAGAGGAACTTTAACATGGAACAGAATTATCAGGAGTATGTAACATTTGAGATCACAACAAAGGATGGCACAAAGGTAGAGATGGCTGTCGTGGACGAATTTGATTTCGAAAAAGAGCATTATGTAGTGGGAGCGATCATCGAAGGTGATACGATCAATGATGACGGAAGATACATTTACCGCAGCATCATGAACGGAGATGATTTTACTGTAGAGAAGATCAAACGCGAGTTTGACTACAGAAGAATTGCAGAAGCGTACATGAACATGGCTGACGACAGCGACGAAGACGCAGCAGACGAAGAATAAGGACAAAAAATAAGAGCTATTCGATTTTCTTTTTTCTCAATCGAATAGCTCTTTTAATGATATTCTAGAAGTTTCACTATATAACCTCTCTTTCTGTTATTTAGTTTTGGTTCAACTATGGACCTCTACCTTTCATAAATAAATCTCCTCCTTTGTTGCTCTATATGAACTCATTGAGAGATTTTTTGTATTGGGATAAGAGTAGTTAAGCCATTGGACTTTCCTCCTGTTTGAGAAGTTGTCTCTTCTTTTGTTGTCTTTATTGTACAACACGTAAACGTATTTGTCAACAATTAATTTGATAATTTTTAAAATAAATTTAAATTGTCGAAATATATAGCAACAATTATAAAAATATCTGTATTTCAAAAAGTTGATTCGAATAAGAGGAATTTTCCTTGCCATATATGACTCTTGTTGGTACAATAATAGAATAAGATAAGCTTGTCAGGAGGTATTTATGGATAAGTTAGAGCGTTATTTATTGGAGTATACAGATATTCATCCGAGATGGCTGGATGATTCCAGACTGATCTATGTCAGCACTCGTGCAGGTTCTCCGCAGATGTGGGAGAAGAACCTGGAAACAGGAGAGAACAAACAGCGTACATTCTTCAACAGCAAGGTGTGCAATACGATCCCGCACAGAGCAGGAAAGCAGATCTTATTTACACTGGATACAAACGGAAGTGAAAACGAGCAGCCGTTCCTGATCGGTTACGATGAGACAGAACCGGTTAATCTGATCGACCGTCCGAAGGTTCTCCACCGTATGGCAGGCTTTATCGACAATGGTAAAAAGCTTGTTTATATGTGCAACGCACGTGACAAGAGATTCCACGATGTTTGCATCTATGATATGGAAACAAAAGAAGAGCGCATCGTAGTAGAAAATGATAAATTTATGTGCATCGCTCCGAGCCTTTCTCCGGATGGCAAGAAGCTTTGCTACATCGCAGACGGCGGCTTTGCAAATTACAGAATCTGGATGATGGACCTGGAGACAGGAGCAACATCTCCGATTCCGGAAGACGCACGTGTGTCCAGAGAACTGTCTCCGGCTTGGAAGAAAGACGGTTCCGGTCTGTTTATGATCACTGACCGTGACAGAGACAAGAGCCATGTTGCATATTATGATTTTGCGACAAAGACTCTGACTTCTGTTTACCAGTCTGAGTTTGAATGTACATACGCAGCATTAAGCTACGACGGTAAGTATCTTGCAGTGACAGAAAACCAGAACGGTTATGTAAAAATCGTGATCCTGAACACAGACGATTTCAGCGTGGCTGCGATCCCGAATCTGCCGAAGGCAGGTATGCGTTCCAGCGCGGGTGACCGTGAGCAGCTCGCATGGGCTCCGGGAAGCTATCGCATCGCATTTGCTCTGACTAACGGTCAGATGCCGGCACGTCTTTGGATTTATGATCTGGAGAAGGATACAGCAGAGCAGGTAACAGACGGCGGAAGAGTTTCCGTAGACGAATTAGTAGAAGTACAGCTTTGCAGCTATAAGAGCTTTGACGGTCTTGAAGTTCCGTACTGGTTATATGTTCCGAAGGGAAAGAAAGCAGAGAACCTTCCGGTGCTGATCGAGATCCACGGCGGTCCGGAGAGCCAGACAACTTGTCTTTACAATGCATATCTGCAGTATATCGTTAGCGAAGGCATTGCAGTTGTTGCACCGAACGTACGTGGTTCAACAGGTTATGGTACAGAGTATTGTCATCTTGACGACCGTGCAAAACGTCTGGATGCAGTGAAAGATATCGAAAGCCTTGTAAAACACTTGGTAGAGACTGGTGTTGCGGCAGAAGATAAGATGATCGTATCCGGTATCAGTTATGGCGGATTCATGACATTATCCTGCTGTGCAAGACTTCCGAAACTTTGGGCTTGTGCCGTTGCACAGGTTGGTATGTTCAATCTTGTAACATTCCTTGAGAATACATCTGACTACCGTCGTAGCTCCCGTGAACCGGAGTACGGTTATCTGGAGACAGAGCGCGAGATGTTATTCAACGTTTCTCCGGCCGCGAAGGTAGATGATATGATCACTCCGATCATCATTGCTCACGGTGCAAATGATCCGCGAGTTCCGGTAACAGAGGCAGAGCAGGCAGTTGCTCAGCTGAAGGATAAGGGCGTAGAGGTTGAGTATCTGCGTTACGAAGACGAAGGCCACGGCGTTGTGAAGATGCACAACAAACTGGACTGCTATAAGAAGATCGTTGCATTCATTAAGAAACATATCTAATAAAATAGAAAGAGGGCATTGCTTGGTGCAGTGCCCTCTTAATTATTTGTTCATTATCTGTTTACCTGACGCATAAGCATCTGATAGATTTCCACCAGTCTCGGGTAAGAATATTCCAGGAAATGTTGATAAGCAGAGCAGAAATAGTTCTTCTGTGTGGAATCTGCTGTGACAGGTTCACGGTTTCTGCGGCAGCCGTTTCGACAGAGACCGAAGTAACGGCAGGATTTGCAGTCATCCGGGATCTGTTTGGACCATTCGATAAATCCGAGAGATTGACGCTGCTGTTCTATGGTTTCAAAGGAATCGGTATTGATATTGCCGAGACACCATTCATCCAGTGCATAGAAGTCGCAAGGATAAACACTTCCGTCAGCTTCGATCACCCACTGGGCGCCACAGACACCTCTCATGTTGCAGCTTTCCGCACCCTGACGTGCGATGATCATCATCAGATTTTCATAATAACGATTATAGACATAACGGCCGGCTTTCATATCCAGGTACCAGGCGTCAAAGTTCGTTTTCAAAAATTCCTCATAACGTTCCGGTGTCAGAGAGTATTCGTATCCGCCTTGTACTTCTCCGATAGGATCCAGACACTCGATATACTGCTGATAACGGAAATTATTCTTTTTGAAGAAATTGTACACCTGCTGGCCGTGGCGTGCTGTGGCAGAAGTGACAACAGTCAAAATATTGTAGTCTACATGAAACTTATCAAAAAGCTGAATAGAAGACATGACCTTTTGGAATGTGCCTTCTCCTGCATGGTCCACACGGTAGCGGTCGTGGATCTCCTTTGGACCATCCAGAGAAATTCCTACAAGGACTTCATTTTCAACAAACCATTTTGCCCATTCTTCGTTTAGTGCATATCCGTTCGTCTGGAAAGAGTAATGGACACGAACTTTTTTCGGGTTTGGATGATTTTTAACGTAATCTGTCAATGCCTGAAAAAACGGAAGGCCGGCTAAGGAAGGTTCTCCGCCCTGGAATGCAAAAGAACAGTCTCCATCTGCAAATGCAAGGGCTTTATCCACAAGGGTTTTCATGGTGTCGAGAGACATGATGCCCATGGATGGGACAGAACGGTTTTTAGTTTCATCTGTATAAAAACAATAACGGCACTGCATGTTGCAGTTGCCGGAAGCCGGCTTAACTAATAAGCTGATCGGTGGCATAAGGGCTCCTATCTGGAAAGTGAATGAAAGGTGTGGCACAAATGTGACACACCTTTTATCGTTCAATGATTTGATTATACTTCGTTTCCTTTGAAGATGATCTTCTTTACGGAAAGATCGTCTTTGTTTAAAAGGACAATGCTTGCCTCTTTGCCGATCTCTAAGCTTCCGCAGCGATCATCGATCTTGATCTGCTGAGCCGGATTGTAAGAAGAAGCACGAACTGCATCTGCAAGCGGAATACCAAACTTCACAGCCTGACGCATGCAGCCCATCAAGGATGTAACGGATCCCGCCAAAGTTTCTGGATGACCTGCGATCGTAGCGCGGTTTCCGTGAACCTCGATTTCCTGGCCACCGAACGGATAAATACCATCCGGCATACCAGTTGCTCTTAAGGAGTCGGAGATGATGACCATACGCTCCTTACCGAACATCTTAAATGTGGTGCGAACAACACTTCCGTGAATGTGTACACCGTCAACGATCAGCTCTGCTTTTACATGCGGAGCATCACAAGCTGCACCGATCACGCCCGGTTCACGGTGGAGGAAGGACGGCATACCATTGTAAAGGTGTGTTGCATGAGAAGCGCCTGCAGCATAAGCCTCGCTTGCAATATCATAGTTTGCGATTGTGTGACCGAGAGATACTGTGATACCGTCTTTGGAAGCTTCGCGAACGAACTCAATACCGTTCGGCTCTTCCGGAGCAACAGTAACTAATTTCACACAACCTTCAGAAGCTTCGTTCAGACGACGGAGCATTGCAACGTCCGGTGTATGTAAGAAAGCTTCGTTCTGGGCACCTTTCTTTGCTACGCAGAGGAACGGTCCCTCAAGATGGATACCAACAACTTCTGCACCGGTCGGATTGCTCTTTCTGTGTGCAGCAGTTACCTGACATACTTTTGTTAACTGGTCCTCTAAGAGAGTCATACCAGTTGGGCAGATATAAGTAACGCCCTCGGATAATTCGAAATCAGCGATCTTCTGTAGACCTTCCGCGGTTGCATCACTGAAGTCCTCGCCCACGGCACCGTGGAAGTGAACATCAACAAGACCCGGGATCACATAACAGTCCGCAGCGTCGATGACAACGTCATCACCACTGTTTTCGGAAATATACATACCTTCTGTGCAAAGATCGCGCTCGACAAATCCTTTTTCAAGATCAAAAACCTGTCCGCCGATTATTCGCATACTTTAACCCCCGCTTCAACAACTTTGCTTAAGGAAGCTGTGTCACCAACAACTACTACATCCGGGTGAAGCTGAAGGATAGAAGCCGGACAATCCGGAGTGATCGGACCACAGATCATCTTGTAAAGAGCATCAGCTTTTGCTTCGCCGGAAGCGATCAGAAGAACGCGACGGGCAGCCATGATACAGCCAACACCCATAGTAAGAGCCTGACGCGGAACATCATCTGCAGATGCGAAGAAACGTGCATTTGCATCGATTGTGCTCTGTGTAAGGTCTACAACGTGAGTTGCTTTTGTGAAATGAGCATCCGGCTCATTGAAACCGATGTGACCGTTGTTGCCAAGGCCGAGAAGCTGAAGATCAGCATAGCCAAGGGAAGCAACGAGTGCATCATAGTTTTCACACTCAGCTTCTGCATCCTCTGCAAGACCGTTCGGAACGTTTGTATTAGCAACATCGATATCGATGTGGTTGAACAGATTTTCCTGCATGAAGTAACGGTAGCTCTGATCGTGTGTGCCTGCAAGGCCCTTGTACTCGTCAAGGTTTACGGATTTCACTTCTTTGAAGCTAAGCTCTCCGTTTTTGCATTTCTCGATCAGTCCTTTGTATGTAGCGATCGGAGTAGAACCTGTAGCAAGACCAAGTACGCAGTCCGGTTTTTTAATAACTTCTGCAGCAATGATGTTTGCAGCGCGTTTGCTCATAGCAGCATAATCTGCTTCCATATAAATTCTCATAGCGAAAAGTCTCCTTATTTTTTAAATTAGTTTAATTCCGGTAAGCTTGCAACAGCCATGGACTGACCAACACGACGGAAGTACTCATCCGGTAATGTAAGCTGGAATTTCGCAGCGATCTCCGGATACTCATCGTTGAGAACCTTCTGGCATGTTTCGAATAACAGGTCGCCGCCTTTACCGCTCATAACACGGCCAAGGAGAAGGACATAACGGAAACCATATGTCTCATAGTAGTAAGCAAGAGTGTGGCCAAGGTAGCAGCCGATGGACTCGTAGATCTTTGCGGCGCGCGGATCATCTTCAGCCATAAGAGCCTGAACAACTTTTAATTTCTGAGCCGGAGCAGCAGATTCATCTAATTCGATGCCTGCAGCCGGAGCAAGTTTGATCACGCCGTCCTGGGAGAAGTACTTAACGCCGCAGCCGATATCGCCTGCCCACTCATCGATCATCGCGTCCGGGTTTGCATCAACCGGAACGAATGCCAGCTCGTTTAACCAGCCTGTGATACGGCCTTCTTCATCGATATAACCAACTGCCTCAGATGTACCCATAGCGATACCGAGAACGTTGTTGTCCTTGATACTCATAGTACCTGCAAGAGCAGAAACGTCACCATCGTTAGCAACAACAAACGGAACATCGCCAAATGTGTCTTTTACGGCACGGATATAAATATCTTTTACTTTTACGTCATAAAGCTCCTTCGGAACTTTTAAGAAAAGAGATGCTGTCATTGTACGGTTGTTGATGAAGATACCTGCGGAAGAGATACCAACGGCATCAACTCTCGGCATATGAGCAGCAGCGGATTTGAATGCCTCTACGATTCCGTTGTAGTGATAATCCGGATCCTCTGTGATCTTCGGATACCAAACAACTTCCTCAGAATAAACAGTCTCGCCATCGATAACAGCAGAAACCTTACGGTCAGATCCGCCTGCATCGAAACCGATACGACAGCCTTCTAAGTTGCCGCCGGCTTTGTACGGAGCATCTTTTGTCTCCGGAACATTGTCAGTGTAAACAACTTCAAATGCGTTCTCATAGATGTTAGCCATGAAATCCCAGTCGAATTCGCGAGCACCGCCTTTGCAGTAAACGCTGCTGAGATATTCGTACATTGCCTTGTCATTGACATATACTTTGAAACCACCCTGAAGCCAGAGCATAGTTTTCACCATACGATCAATATAATAACAATCAGCCTCATACATTTCCGGTGTACCGTGGATCATAGTATGCTTTGTAGCCATCTGACCATCTGCTCTTTCAACAGCGATAGAGATCGGTTTAGAAGCATTCTCTAAAAAAGCCTGGTTGAACTTTAAGAGAGGAGTGAACTCCGGATCTAACACCGGGACATTTTTTAATGTCACGTCGATACCATAACGATTCATAATAAATATCCTCCTATGTCTTATTTGTATGCGCCTCCCTGAAATATGCGCACACTTGTCTAGTGTAATTATTGTAACATGAGAAACATTTTTTGTCACTCCATTCCGATAAAATTGCTAGAGGGAAATTGGACGTAATAAAGGCATTCGCAGAGGGTTCTCACGTTGATTTTTGACTCGATTTTTGCTATAATTTTAATTAGGTATGGACCATGAATCAGGAGGTACAGATATGCAGTTTGAGTTAAAAAAAGGCAGTGTAAAAGGAATCGTGGAAACCCGCGGCGGAGAACTGGTTTCTTTTAAAAATAAAGAAGGAAAAGAGTATATTTGGAGCGGAGATCCGGCGTACTGGACCGGCCGCAATCCGAATCTGTTCCCGGTAGTTGGAAACCTGAAAGAAGGAAAAGTCGAGATCAATGGAAAACAGTATGAGATGGGACGCCATGGCTTTGCGAGAACAAGCGAATTTACTGTGTTAGAACAGGGAGAAGATTACGTGATCTTTGAACTTTGTGAAAGTGAAGAGACATT
>JAFYOD010000051.1 GCA_017556515.1 Lachnospiraceae bacterium | reverse complement strand
TCTGGATATTCCGGAGATTACTTTGGTTGCAATTTTGGATGCGGATAAGGAAGGTTTCCTTCGTTCAGAAACATCCCTGATCCAGACCATTGGTCGAGCGGCTCGAAATGCAGATGGTCATGTGATCATGTATGCGGATTCTATGACAGATTCTATGAAACGTGCCATTGAGGAGACCAACCGTCGTCGTGAGATCCAGCAGAAATATAACGAGGAACATGGAATTACTCCGCAGACAATTAAGAAAGCAGTTCGTGATCTCATCTCTATTTCAAAAGCAGCTGAGGCGAGAGATGAGGATTTCCGAAAGGATCCGGAATCTATGGATGCAAAGGAACTTGGCAAGTTAGCAAAGGAACTGGAGAAGAAGATGCGCCAGGCGGCAGCAGAATTGAATTTCGAGGAAGCTGCAAAGCTGCGTGACCGTATGAAGGAAGTCAAGATGATGTTTCTTGATATTGAAAACTCCTAAATCTCGATTGACAAGCATACCCATCAAAGTTACAATAACAATAATGGGTGAGAATGCATGTTTCTTACCTGATTCTTTGTTTTACCAGAAAAATTGTGAAATGTGAGGATTTCCAATGAATGAAAAACTCTTGATGGAAACAGTTGCCCTGGCTGGAAAAATTATGATCGCCAGTGGTTCTGAGATCTACCGAGTGGAAGAGACAATGAGATATATGCTTCAGAAGTCTACGTATCCGGTGGCGGAAGCAGTGGCTCTCGGCACAGGTCTGTTTGTAACTCTGGATGATCCAAATCGTGATACTTTGACAATTGCACGTCGTGTGCCGGCTAGAAGCAATAATCTGAACCGAATCTGTGCGGTCAATGATATTTCAAGAAAATTTTGCTGCGATCAGATCTCTGTTGAAGATGCTTATGAGCAGTTAAAAGCGATCGAAGCGGACAAGGTATATTCCAAACGCTGGAATTTCCTTGGTTTGATCGGTGTATCTGCATTCTTTGCGCCGATTTTTGGCGGCGGTATGATCGATGTGCTGGGTGCAGGTATTGTCGGCGTACTGCTGGCGGCTGCAGACTGGCTGATCAAAAAAGTAAAACTGAACGATTTCTTTGTGAATGCGTTCTGTGCATTTGTCATTGCAGTCGGTGCTACGGTTGTAAGGAAGTTTTTCATTCCGGCAGCCAGCGCAGATGTTATGATCATAAGCAGTATTATGTCCCTGGTTCCGGGTGTTGCCTTTACAACCTCGATCCGTGATATTTTGAACGGAGACTATGCCTCCGGCTCGGCGCGAATGCTGGAAGCCGTTGTAGTAGCTCTCGCAATCGCGGCCGGAGTTGGTTTAGGCTTGGTATCCTGGGGTGCATTCTGGAGGTGGCTCACATGATGTTTCAGATTATAAGTGCAGTTCTTTCTGTATTTTTCTTTACAATGCTGCTTGAGATCCCGAAGAAGTATGCACTGGGATGCAGCGTTGCAGGCGGTGTAAACTGGCTGGTTTATCTGATCGTCATGGATGCCTGGAATTCTTCCATGGCAGCAGCGTTTTTTGCGTCCATGGCAGTTGCCTTTTTCAGCCAGGTGTTTGCACGTATTCAGAAAACACCGGTAAATGTTTTCTTAGTAGCAGGTATTCTGCCGACTGTTCCGGGTGCAGGTATTTACCGTGTGGTTTATTACCTGATCCGTAACAATTCTAATCAGTGTACATACTACCTGATCCAGACTCTGCAGACTGCAGGAGCGATCGCTATGGCGATCTTTATTATCGATTCTGTGTTCCGTATTTATCAGCATTATCAGAACCGCAAGGCGTCCACTTGATGATGTGATCGCAGTGGCGGCAATACAGATATAATTCATCAGAGAGGATTTCCTCTTCCGGAACGTCCTCTG
>JAFYOD010000355.1 GCA_017556515.1 Lachnospiraceae bacterium | reverse complement strand
CTACAATCGAGAAGCGATCAAATCTCTGGTTCGCAGAGCCATGAAGATGGGATTCTATGAGGGTGTAAACCTGTCCCTGTCTTACTGTGACGACTGTGGCCACGAGGAGCTGAACATGGACGTTTGTCCGAAATGCGGAAGTAAGAACCTGACAAAGATCGACCGTATGAACGGTTATCTCAGCTACTCCCGTGTAAAGGGCGACACTCGTCTGAATGATGCAAAGATGGCGGAGATTGCAGAACGTAAAAGTATGTAATTCAGGAGAATGATATGAGATATCATAACATAACCAAAGACGATATGCTGAACGGCGACGGTCTCCGTACGGTACTCTGGGTAGCAGGCTGCAGCCATGGATGCAAAAACTGTCACAATCCGATCACATGGGATATCTGTGGCGGAATCCCGTTTGATGAGGCTGCAAAAAATGAGCTGTTTGAGGCTCTGGAGCCGGATTATATTTCCGGAGTTACCTTCAGTGGAGGAGATCCGCTTCACATGCAGAACCGCGAAGAGATCGGTCAGCTGATCCGTGAAGTTCGCGAGCGTTTCCCGCACAAGACCATCTGGGTTTACAGCGGATATACCTGGGAGGAAGTGAAAGACCTTCCGTACCTCAAACTGGCAGATGTGTTGGTAGATGGCAAATTTGTGGAAGAGTTAAAAGATGTGACCCTTCACTGGAAGGGCAGCGCAAACCAGAGAGTCATCGACATTCAGAAGACACTGGAGAGCGGAGAAATCGTGCTTCACGCATAAAAAAATAAGATAATATAACAGGCTGTGAGTCAATGATATTCATTGATTCATGGCCTGTTTTTGTATGGTTTCCTAATTCTCGGAAAAACTTAAGAATGAGGTCAGTTTCATTGTAAGAATGAATATCATGTACTGGGCTGATTATAGTTAGGAAGAGGAGACGGGCGTGAAACAAGAATATTTGGCGAGTGTGGAAAATGTGCTTCAGGCATACGAGACCGGAGAACATGGATTGTCAGGAACAGAGGCTGCAGAGCGTCTTGCAAAGATGGGAAGGAATAAGCTTGCGGAAGGGAAGAAGGTTCCCTTGGCAAAACGATTCCTGGAAGAACTTGCTGATCCGATGATCATGATCTTGATCGTGGCAGCAGCTATTTCCGGAGTGACTGCATGGTACGAAGGAGAGTCCTTTACAGATGTGATCATTATCCTGGCAGTGGTATTGATCAATGCAGTATTGGGAGTAGTTCAGGAAAATAAAGCGGAATCCGCGATCAAGGCACTGCAAGAAATCTCAGCAGCCACCAGCAAAGTGTACCGGGACGGGAAAATAATGACCTTAAAAAGCGAAGAACTGGTTCCGGGTGATGTGGTTGTTTTGGAAGCAGGAGATTCCGTCCCTGCTGATGGGCGTATCATCGAATCTGCCAGTTTGAAAATAGAAGAAGCTGCATTGACCGGAGAGTCGGTTCCGGTAAATAAGCATGTGGATCCGCTGCAGCTTGCGGGAGAAAAAGATATTTCACTGGGAGACCGAAAAAACATGATGTACATGGGTTCCACAGTTGTGTACGGTCGTGGCCGTGCGGTTGTGACAGGAACCGGTATGGATACAGAAATGGGCAAGATCGCAGATGCGCTGGCGAAAACAACAGACGAGGAAACACCCTTGCAGATCAAAATGAATCAGTTGAGCCGCATACTGACGATCTTGGTTGTGGGAATCAGTATGGTCATATTTGCAGTCGGTATCACAAGGGCATTTGGTGCTCCGGAAGGAATTACCGGAGATGCGATTCTTGAAAGCTTTATGGTAGCCGTTTCGCTGGCAGTTGCTGCAATCCCGGAAGGTCTGGTCGCAGTTGTAACGATTGTATTGTCGATCGGAGTGACTAACATGTCGCGGAAACATGCGATCATTCGAAAACTGACGGCGGTGGAGACACTGGGATGTACTCAGGTGATCTGTTCCGACAAGACAGGAACCTTGACACAAAATAAAATGACAGTCGTAGAGCATGTGGCAGGAAATGAGGAGAAATTAGTGATCGCCATGGCGCTCTGTTCGGATGCAGAAATGGATTCAGAAACTGGGGAAGCAGTTGGCGAACCAACGGAATGTGCATTGGTCAACGATGCAAATAAATATGGATATCCGAAAGATCAGTTGAAGCAAGACTATGTGCGGATTGGAGAAGCACCCTTTGATTCCATGCGGAAAATGATGACCACAGTACATGATTATTCTGGGTTATGGATTCAGTATACAAAAGGCGCTCCGGATGAAGTGCTGAAACGATGCACGAAGGCATATGTGGATGGACAGGTGCTTCCAATGACGGAACAGATCCGTGAAATGATTTTAAAGAATAATAAAGCCATGGCGGATCGAGCACTTCGTGTGCTTTGTGCAGCAGAACGAATCTGGGAAGAAAAGCCATCTGATTTCAGTCCGGAATATTTGGAGAAGGATCTCACATACATTGGCTTGTCAGGAATGATCGACCCCGTTCGTCCGGAGGTAAAAGCAGCGATCACAACTTGTCGTGATGCAGGCATTCGTCCGATTATGATCACAGGAGATCACAAAGATACTGCAGTTGCCATTGCCAAAGAACTGGGGATCATCCAAGACGAAAGCCAGGCTATTACAGGTTCTATGCTTAACGAAATGAGTGAGAAAGAACTGAAAGAAAAAATTGAACAATATTCCGTCTATGCCCGTGTACAGCCGGAGCATAAAGTTCGAATCGTTAACGGTTGGAAACGTCTGGGAATGGTCACAGCAATGACGGGAGATGGTGTGAATGATGCTCCATCCATTAAGAGTGCAGACATCGGTATCGGAATGGGAATAACGGGAACAGATGTGACAAAGAATGTGGCAGATATGGTATTGGCAGATGATAACTTTGCAACCATCGTATCTGCAGTGGAAGAAGGAAGACGAATCTACGATAACATCCGAAAAGCGATCCAGTTCCTGCTGGCATCCAATCTGGCAGAAGTGCTGTCCATCTTTTTTGCAACCCTGTTGGGATTCACGATCCTAGAGCCGGTTCATCTGCTGTGGATCAACTTGATCACAGATTGTTTCCCGGCTTTGGCCCTCGGAATGGAAAAGAGCGAAGCAGACATCATGAAACGCTCTCCGAGAGATTCAAATGAAGGAATTTTCGAGGGTGGGATGGCCATCGATATCTTCCTACAAGGCACAGTTGTTACGGGATTAGTCATGGCGTCCTATCTGTTGGGACATTATTATGAAAGTGGTGTCTTGGAATTCGTCAACAGCAAAGACGGAACCACCATGGCCTTCCTCACACTGTCGATGGTGGAAATATTCCACTCTCTGAATATGAGAAGCCGACGCGGATCGATATTTAAGATGAAGACACACAATCGGTTCCTCTATGGAGCCATGATTGTATCATTACTTCTGACGACAGCTGTTATTGAAATACCACTGTTGGCACGGGCGTTTTCCTTTACCACGATATCCGTATATGAATACATGATAGCGTTAGGAATTGCGGTGCTGATTATTCCGATCATGGAGATTGTGAAATGGATTCAGAGGAAATAATTCAGGTATATATTAAATAAGATGTCTAAAAATACTTTTTAATTATTTGTTGTATTATTCAACTTCGTTTAGTAATCAAAAGTCCCAGGAATGCCAGGTGTTTCCAAGAAGAACCATAGAATTTCGTCGGTACTTGGCGCTGTTTTTTAGCGCCTTAGTACCGTTACGCAATTCTCTGAGCGAAAGCGAGTTCTCTTGGAAATTCCTGACAACCTGGGACTCTTTTGTTACTAAATAAATTGGATTTAATCTACAAATAGGCAAAAAGCTGTTTTTAGAACATCTTACGTTCTACAATCCCCGCAAACAATCCGAGTCCATAATACAATCCATCTTCATCCATCATATATGCCGGATTATGGTGTGGTTTGTCGGTTCCTTTTTCCGGATTGCGAGTACCGATCTCGACGAAGGTGCCCGGACATCCTGCTTCTGTGAATGCGGAGAAGTCTTCGCCTGGCATTACCGGTTTGATTTCCAGAACTGCATCGTTGCCGAAGTAGTTGCGGATTACGTCTCTGGCATCGTCTGTCAGTGCCACATCGTTGATGACGGAGTCGTAGCCT
>JAFYOD010000354.1 GCA_017556515.1 Lachnospiraceae bacterium | reverse complement strand
TATCTTGGCACTACCGTTACTCAGGCTGTTATCACTGTTCCTGCATACTTTACCGACGCTCAGCGTCAGGCTACCAAAGATGCCGGTAAGATCGCAGGTCTTGAAGTAAAACGTATCATCAACGAGCCGACAGCAGCTGCACTTGCTTACGGTCTTGACAACGAGAGCGAGCAGAAGATCATGGTATATGACCTTGGCGGCGGTACATTCGACGTTTCCATCATCGAGATCGGTGACGGTGTAATCGAAGTACTTGCAACAAACGGTGACACACGTCTCGGTGGTGACGACTTCGATAACCGCGTGACACAGTGGATGATCGACGAGTTCAAGAAAGCAGAAGGCGTTGACCTTTCCGGCGACAAGATGGCTCTTCAGAGATTAAAAGAGGCAGCTGAGAAAGCGAAAAAAGAGCTCTCCACAGCAACAACAACAAACATCAACCTTCCGTTCATCACAGCAACAGCTGAGGGACCGAAGCATTTAGATATGAACCTTTCCAGAGCAAAATTCGATGAGCTTACAAGAGACCTCATTGAGAGAACAGCAATCCCGGTACAGAACGCATTAAAAGATGCAGGTCTTTCCGCAGCTGAGATCTCCAAAGTTCTCCTTGTTGGTGGTTCCACACGTATGCTTGCAGCTCAGGAGAAAGTAAAACAGTTAACAGGCAAAGAGCCGAACAAGTCCTTAAACCCGGATGAGTGCGTAGCGATCGGTGCTGCGATCCAGGGCGGTAAACTTGCAGGTGATGCAGGTGCAGGCGACATCCTTCTTCTCGACGTAACTCCGCTTTCCCTTTCCATCGAGACAATGGGCGGCGTAGCTACAAGACTTATCGAGAGAAACACAACAATCCCGACAAAGAAGAGCCAGATCTTCTCTACAGCAGCTGACAATCAGACAGCAGTAGACATCCACGTTGTTCAGGGTGAGAGACAGTTCGCAAGAGACAACAAAACTCTTGGCCAGTTCCGTCTTGACGGTATCCTTCCGGCAAGAAGAGGCGTTCCGCAGATCGAAGTAACATTCGACATCGATGCAAACGGTATCGTAAACGTATCTGCAAAAGATATGGGTACAGGTAAAGAGCAGCACATCACAATCACATCCGGTTCCAACATGTCTGATGCAGACATCGAGAAGGCAGTAAAAGAGGCTGCTGAGTTCGAGGCACAGGATAAGAAGAGAAAAGAAGCAGTTGATACAAGAAACGAAGCTGACTCCATGGTATTCCAGACAGAGAAAGCTCTTGAAGAAGTTGGCGATAAGATCGATGCAAACGACAAGTCTGCAGTTGAGGCTGACTTAAACGCATTAAAAGAAGCGATCAACCGCGCTCCGATCGATCAGATGACAGATGCTCAGATCGAGGACATCAAAGCAGGTAAAGAGAAACTGATGCAGAGCGCACAGCAGCTCTTCGCAAAAGTTTATGAGCAGGCTCAGGCAGCTCAGGGCCAGAGTGCACAGCAGGCTGGTTACGGCGACGATGTTGTTGACGGTGAGTACAAAGAAGTTTAATTCTAAGAAAATTATTTAGAAAAATACTAATGACCCGAGAACGCTCCAAGTGGGCGTTCTTTCGGGCGTTCATAGAGTTTGAAAGGTAGACCCACAATGGCAGAGAGCAAGAGAGATTATTATGAAGTCCTCGGTGTGTCAAAAGATGCAGATGATGCTGCGTTAAAGAAAGCATACAGAGTTCTGGCGAAAAAGTACCATCCGGATGCAAATCCGGGCAATGCAGAAGCTGAAGCAAAGTTCAAAGAGGCTTCTGAAGCATACGGAATTTTAAGTGACCCGGAAAAGAGAAAAATGTATGATCAGTTTGGCCACGCTGCATTTGAACAGGGTGGCGGCGGCGCTGGCGGTGCCGGTGGCTTTGGCGGCTTCGATTTCGGCGGAGATATGGGAGATATTTTCGGAGACATTTTCGGAGATCTCTTTGGAGGCGGAAGAAGCTACAGCAGAAGTGCCAATAATGGTCCGATGCGTGGTGCCAATGTAAGAGCAGGTGTTCGTGTGACATTCGAAGAAGCAATCTTTGGCTGCACAAAAGAACTGGAACTTACATTAAAAGAAGAGTGTGAAACATGTCATGGTACAGGAGCAAAACCGGGAACAAGTCCGGTCACATGTCCGAAGTGTAACGGTAAAGGTAAGATCGTTTATACACAGCAGTCCTTCTTCGGCCAGGTTCAGAACGTACAGACTTGTCCGGACTGTCGCGGAACCGGTAAAATCGTAAAAGAGAAATGTTCTGACTGCTACGGTACAGGCTATATTTCCAAGAAGAAGACAATCCAGGTTACAATTCCGGCCGGTATCGACAATGGTCAGAGTATCCGTATTGCAGGAAAAGGTGAACCGGGCGTTAACGGAGGCGATCGCGGAGATCTGTTAGTAGAGGTAACCGTATCCAGACATCCGGTATTCAAACGTCAGGATACAACCATCTTCTCTACTGTTCCGATTTCCTTTGCGACAGCAGCTCTTGGCGGAACCATCCGCATTAAGACGGTTGACGGAGATGTAGAATACGAAGTAAAACCGGGCACACAGACCGATACAAAAGTTCGTCTGGCACGCAAGGGTGTTCCGACACTCAGAAACAAAAATGTGCGTGGCGACCACTATGTAACATTAGTGATCACAGTTCCGGAAAAACTGACAGAAGAGCAGAAAGAAGCACTCAGACGCTTCGATGATGCGATGAACGGTATTTCATCTGAAACTGACGATGATAAGAAGAAAAAGAAAGGCTTCTTCAGTAAGTTCACAGATTGATGTGGAGTTAAGTTAGTAAAAATATAATAGCAATATATGTAGAAAAACCATACTATCATTTGAGATATGTATGGTTTTTCTATCATATATAGAGGCTGTAAATCCTAAAAGAATATTTGACGCCTTACAATATTTGGAGTATAATGAAAGATGGAGCAAATCCGGTATTTAGTTTTTGTGGAAAGACCGGATCGTGAAACAATCAAATACAATATGAGAGAGGGAAAAGGTATGTTTCAAAAGGTTTGGGACAAGCTTGAAAGCAAAGGCCCGATGCCGGGATACAAGCCGGCAGTCAGCAAAGAAAGTTTTACTTTCTTAATCATGTTTTTTCTGTTTTTTGGTCTCGTAGGAAGTAAGATGGGCATTGTAAATATGGTTAATACCATGATGAATACAGCCCATTTGTTATTGATGGACACTGTATTTTACATCATGGCCATCGCAGTACTGGCAGGTGCTATTTCTGCACTGTTCACAGAGTTTGGTGTGGTTGCTTTGATCAATAAGATCTTATCTCCGCTTATGAAACCGCTGTACAACCTTCCGGGTGCCAGCGTGCTTGGTGTTTTGACAACCTATCTGTCTGATAACCCGGCAATCCTGACTCTGGCAGATGACGACGGCTTCCGTTGTTTCTTTAAAAAGTATCAGCTTCCGGCGCTGACAAACCTTGGTACAGCGTTTGGTATGGGTATGATCATCACTGCATATATGATCGGTCTGAAGGCACCGAGTGGTGAGTCTATGATCGCACCGGCGCTGATCGGTAACCTTGGTGCAGTAATCGGAAGTATTGTTAGTGTAAGAATTATGCTGTTCTTCACAAAGAAAGAATATGGAACAACTGAATTTTGCGAGGTAAAAGGCAACAGCCAGGTTGATCTTCAGAAGTACAGAAAGATTCATGAAGGAAGCTGGGGCGGCAGATTCATGGCAGCGATGCTCGATGGCGGTAAAGCCGGCGTTGAAATGGGCATGGCGATCATCCCGGGAGTTCTTATCATCTGTTCTTTAGTTCTTCTGTTAACCAATGGTCCGGCAGCAGATGGTCTGTATACAGGCGGTGCATACGAAGGTGTTGCATTCCTTCCGTGGATCGGTGATCAGATCAGTGTAGTATTAAAACCATTATTTGGCTTTACAAGTCCGGAGGCGATCGCAGTTCCGATCACAGCTCTTGGTGCAGCCGGTGCAGCGATTGGCCTAATCCCGCCAATGCTTGAGAGCGGTGCAGCTACAGGCAATGAAATTGCAGTATTTACAGCAATGTGTATGTGCTGGAGCGGTTACCTCAGCACACATGTAGCGATGATGGACAGCTTAAAATGCAGCAAGATGACTGGTAAGGCGATCTTAAGCCATACATTTGGCGGTCTGTTTGCCGGTATTTCTGCACACTGGATTTATACATTATTGATTCTTTAATACAAAATCATAGAACCCCTTGTCTGAATATCAGGAAATATTCGGACAAGGGGTTCTTTTTTGAGGATTTATATCAATCGTAGCATTGTTTTATGCGTGATGCTGAATGGACGACAAATTGGGAACTGATCAATACAAGGATCATGATAATTGCACATACAAGGAAAATTGGTTTATAGGAACCGAAATGGTCAAACGTCCAGTTCATAAGTGGAGAACCGGCTGCAAAACCG
>JAFYOD010000353.1 GCA_017556515.1 Lachnospiraceae bacterium | reverse complement strand
GGATCGAGGAAGAAGTTGAGAAAAGACTGTTGCAGAATGCCATTGATCATTTAAATCCGAGAGAACGTAAGATCGTAGAGTTAAGGTTTGGACTGACTTGTCCGAATGGAGATGAAATGACTCAAAAGGAAGTGGCAGATCTCATGGGAATTTCACAGTCCTACATTTCAAGGCTGGAAAAGAAAATCATGAAACGCCTGAAAAAAGAAATCGTTCGATTTGAATAGAGAAAAAAGCGTCCGACGAGTGATCGTATCGGACGCTTTTTATGTACAGATTTAGTTTTCGTAAAGACGGCTGTAAATCTCATCACAGAGCATGTCTACATAAGCCTGATCCGGAAGATCTTTTCCTGTGATCAGAAGCTCCTGGATCCATTCGAAACGTCTTAAGCTCATTTCTTCTGCGCTGAGACCGATCTCTGTAAAGAGGATACGGCGGTCGATGTCGCCTGCATCATATGTCTCAACGAACCATTCAATGATCTCTTTCGTCTGATCTTTTTCACCGGAGATCTCTGTTTTTAAGGCAGCGGCAGATTTCTTGGAAGAAACTGCAACAGCGAAAGATCCAATACACATAAATGCAAGCATTCCGGTTACGATCAGTTTCATCACACCGGTAAACGGAAGATTGATAACGCCGGTTAAAGAGAGGACCAGAGCGGCAGCGGTAGCAACACCTACAATAAGGAATGCAGATGCAGAAGATGCCATATCTTCATACTTCTGACCTTTGTCAACAAAAGTTCCGGAGGATGCACGGCGCGGCTGAGCCTGAGGTTTACCCTCTGCAGCAGCTTTCGCAGCAGATTCTTTTTCAAGAGCCTCCTGTTTCTGCTGTTCAGCCATCATCATCTGGTACTGTTTCATCATCTGCTCCTGGTACTGAGCCTGTGCTTTCTTTAACATTTCATCTGCAGCTTCTTTTGATTCAAAGAGAGGGCCTCCACAGTCGCTGCATTTGGTAATACCCTCAACAAACTCCATATCACATTTCGGACAGTATGGCATAAGTAGTACTTCCTTTCTTTCTTTCTTTTCATTCGACGTGCCTGCACAGAGAAGAAGGCACAAATATGCAAATATTATAACTCACTTTCCGAAAAACGTCCATAGTTTGTATGTTTTTATGCTTCCATTTATGTTAGAAATCGGTTAAAATGATACATGCAAATTTGTTTAAAAAGAAAGGGGTATTTTCATGAAAATTGCGGTTGTAACAGACAGCAACAGTGGAATTACACAAAAACGTGCAGAGGAAATGGGAGTATTTGTTCTTCCGATGCCGTTCTTGATCGATGGAGAAACATATTTTGAAGATATTAACCTGACACAGGACGAGTTTTATAAAAAACTGGAAAATGATGCGGATATTTCTACATCTCAGCCGTCTCCGGAGGCAGTAATGGATCTCTGGAATAAGGCGTTAAAGGAGTATGATCAGGTTGTACATATTCCGATGTCCAGTGGCCTTTCCGGATCTTGTCAGACAGCGATGATGCTCGCGATGGAAGATGAATTCGATGGAAAAGTCTTTGTCGTGGATAACCAGAGGATCTCTATTACTCTTGAGCAGTCTGTAAAAGAGGCTCAGATGATGGCTGCTATGGGTTATGACGGAGCGAAGATCAAAAATCGTCTGGAAGAGACAAAGATGGATTCTGCGATCTTCATTACCGTAGACACTTTAAAATATCTGAAAAAAGGCGGACGTATCACTCCGGCGGTAGCGATGATCGGATCTTTACTGAAGATCAAACCGATCCTCAGCATTTTTGGTGAAAAGTTAGACTCCTATGCGAAAGCCAGAACTGTGAAACAGGCAAAGGTAACCATGGTAGAGGCTATGGTAAAAGAACTGAGTGAACGTCTTCATGATCCGGAGTGCAGACATACACATCTTGGTGTGGCACATACACAGAATGAAGAAGCAGCTCTTGCATTTGCAGAAGAAGTGAGAACCATGTTCCCATATGCAGATGTGACAGTTGCACCGCTTTCTCTCAGTGTTTCCTGTCATATCGGACCGGGAAGCCTTGCGATCACTGCATCAAGAAAGATGGTAGAGGAAGATGAAAATATTCCGAAATAAGGTCTGGAGATTCTACCAGAACCATACACCAAGTATCCGCGTACCTCTGATCGTATTTGTGATCCTTCTTTGCATGGTGCCTCTGGTAATTCAGGGCCGTGTTTTAGCCGGTTCTTCCAAACAGAATCAGGTAGACAGAAGGATCATTGATGTACAGAACCAGTGTCAGATCATCAGCAATAAGATGACCAGAACCGGATATCTGAGTGGTACGGCAGTGGATAATGCTGCGATCGATGCAGAGCTTTCCATGCTTGCGGATATTTTTAACGGTCGTATCCTGATCGTAAACTCCGGTTTCAAAGTGGTAAAAGATACCTTTTCTCTGTCTGAGGGAAAAGTTTGTATTTCAGAAGAGACGATCCGCTGTTTCCAGGGTGAGACTACAAGAAAATACAATACAGAAAAGCATTACTTTCTATTGGCGATACCGATTACGGAAAATGCGCAGACGGTAGAAGTCGGTTCCGCACCGAAAACAGCCGGTGTTATGCTTGTGACCGCTTCCACAGAGCTGATGACTTCTCTGGAGGAGAGTTTGCTTGACCGTGCG
>JAFYOD010000352.1 GCA_017556515.1 Lachnospiraceae bacterium | reverse complement strand
GGTCAGAAATCTCTACGGTTGTACGGCCGAGGCGGCTGGAAACGGATTCCATTTCCACGGAAAGTTCTTCTGTCGGCCCCTTCTGATTCTTCAGATCCTCATATCTCTGAAGACGTCCCTTCTGCTTGGTTGTTCGCGCTCTCGCACCACGTTTTACCCACTCCAACTCTACGCGCAGGATAGACTGACGTTTTCTCTCGGACGCACGTTCCATGTCCATACGCTCCGCCTTCAGTTCCAGGAATCCTTCGTAGTTTGCCTGATAGCGGTAAAGCTTTCCATTGTCCAGCTCGACGATGCAGTTGGTCACGCTGTCCAGGAAATAACGGTCATGAGTGATCATCAGCAATGCACCGCGGAATTTCTTCAGATATTCCTCCAGCCACTCTGCCATCTCACTGTCCAGATGGTTGGTCGGCTCATCCAGGATCAGCAGATCCGCTGTGGAAAGAAGCACAGATGCCAATGCCACACGTTTCTTCTGACCGCCGGACAGATGATCCACCACCTCGTTGTGGTTTGTAATTCCAAGTTTATTGAGCATGGACTTTGCCTGGCTCTCAAAATCCCAGACATGGTCATGTCCATTATTTTCACGGATGATGCTCTCTAATACAGTCTCGCCTTTTTCGAAGACCGGATTCTGAGAGAGATAGCGGATCGCCAGATTGCGGCCGCGGACAATAGTTCCTGCGTCCGGCTCTTCCAGACCTGCCACTAATTTTAATAAGGTAGACTTTCCTGTACCATTGACACCGATGAGACCAATCTTATCGCCTTCGTTGATGGAAAAATCTGTATCGTCGAAAATCAGGCGCTCGGTATAGGATTTCGTCAAATGTTCTGCCGTAACTAAATTCATGTTATGTTAACCTTTCATGTTGTTTCTAAATTACTCGATCACCAATTCCACCGGACAATGGTCACTGCCTAAGATGTCTGTGTGAATGTCTGCACTTACCAGTCTGTCCTTTAATGCCTCGGATACACAGAAGTAATCAATACGCCAACCTGCATTTTTTGCTCTTGCGGAGAAACGGTAGCTCCACCAAGAGTAAATATCTGTTTTATCCGGATAGAAATAACGGTAAGTATCGATGAATCCTGCCTCTAACAGCTCTGTGAATTTGCCGCGCTCTTCATCGGTAAATCCGGCATTTTTACGGTTGGTCTTCGGATTCTTTAAGTCGATCTCTTTGTGGGCCACGTTCAGGTCTCCACAAAAAATAACCGGTTTCTTCTCTTCCAGCTTCTTTAAATATGCACGGAATGCATCTTCCCAGGTCATACGGTAATCCAGACGCTTCAATCCATCCTGAGAGTTCGGAGTATAGCAAGTGATCACATAATAATCTGCAAACTCAGCTGTGATCACACGGCCTTCATGGTCATGCTCCTCGATTCCAAGGCCGTACGCAACAGAGATCGGCTCCTCTTTTGTGAACATCGCCACTCCGGAGTATCCTTTCTTTTCCGCGTAGTTCCAATACTGATGGTAGCCCGGCAGATCGATCACAGCCTGGCCCTCCTGCATCTTGCTCTCCTGAATACAGAAAATATCTGCATCCACTGTTTTTGCATAATCTAAAAATCCTTTATCTAAACATGCTCGAATGCCATTGACATTCCAAGAGATCATTTTCTTCATGGGCATAGTTCTCCTATTATCTAAATGATATGTCTAGTATAGCATTTTTCCGATTAATTTAAAAGTAAAAAGGTGGCTGTCTTTCGACAACCACCCGACTTATTTCTTATCTCACAGGTGCCAGAAGCACTTTACCGGTACCACGGTAAACATTCACGAGACCCTCTCCGGATGCCGCAGAACCGATCAGGCTCTTTCCGGAACGCTCAACTGTAAAATCAAGACTTCCGCTCCACGCGATCGCGAAGTTTCCGTCCACCTTCAGCACATCATTGTCCAGCCAGATCTCCACAAGTTCCTCTCTCGGACACGGAGACTCCAGACAAACCACGCCCTGTCCCTGGATACCAAGGTTGAACAAACCTTCGTTGCCAAGAACTGCGGAGGATACATTGGAACGCATCACTGCCTTATGTTTCAGTGTGGATTCACACGCCAGGAATAAACCGTCGTCCAGCACGATGGAACCATTCCAGTCACGAAGATCAACTAACAAAATATGTTTGTAGGTCGGTTCCAGAACCAGAGTTCCGCTGCCTGTGTATTCCGGTTTGATGGCAGACTCACCTGTCACAGAACCACGCATCGCTTTTCCAAACAGATCACCAACACCCTTAATACCTGTGGTCGCTCTCACATCGCCCACCATCCAATGCATGGCACCGGCCTGGACTGTCACGTTGGACTTTGCCACATCCACAACCACCTGACGTTTGCGCACATTCATCTGACTTGCGTAGTATGCCATCATTGCTGTTTCCGGCATAACACTCAGGTCTTTCTGATATTCGATTACAGAGAATGCTCCTTTGCTGTCAGTTACTTTCACATCGTCATTTTCAAAAAAATTTCTAATCTGATACATACACGTTACCTCTTTCTATATAAGTTATTGTTTCATTAGTCATGCAGGGTAAACAAAGAAATGATACCCACGATCAATAAGATCGGAATTGCCAGGAAGAATAACCCCTGGAACACAAGTACCACCAAAAACAGCGGTAAAAATATCAGGGAAACTAAAATTTTCGAAATTCCCCATGCTGCTCTTATGGCAAATTTTAATATCTTTCCAAAAACCATAAACATCAAAATCCAAAAAATCAATGATAACATTTCGTTACTCCTTCCTCCCCATGAAGTTCTTCTCCATGAAATCTGGTTTTATCTTTCAGTCCAAGTTTTTCACTGAACTCTTTTTTGTCATGCATTTTTTCGAGCAAAAGGCATAATCGGATCCGCTGTTGTACAGGCATCGTCGTTCTCCTTTCTTTTATGTGTGTTTGATTGGTTTTATTATACAGAAAATCATTTTTCGAATAAACCGCTGAATTACAGAAATAGAACGGTCTATTTCGCCTTTTCATTCGCCTCCATATCCGCTATAATGATAGTATCATATGCTCCGATGAGCAGCGAAGGAGAATCACACATGGGCAGAAAGTCAACGAAAGAAAATAAAAATATTTATCAGATCAGCCGCGAGGAAATGAATTATTCCAGAGAAGCCGCTGCCGAAAAACTGGGCTTCCTCTCTTCTGACCGCATTGAAAAGATCGAAAATGAAAAGACTCTGCCGCACCCGGAAGAAGTCTTAGCTATGGCGGACTGTTATAAAAATCCGGCGCTCTGTAATTATTTTTGTTCTCATGAATGTCCCATCGGTATTGAGTACGTTCCGGAAATCCAAGCAAAAGAACTCTCTCAGATCACTTTGGAGATGCTGGCCACCCTCAACAAACTGTCCCGTGAAAAAGAGCGTCTGATCGAGATCACGGTCGACGGAGAACTTTCTCCGGATGAACTCCCGGATTTTCTAAAAATCAAGGAAGAATTGGAAAAGATGGCTTTAACCATTGATTCTTTGAACCTCTGGCTGGATCAGACCATCATTTCCGGTAAGATCGATAAATCTTTTTTTGAAGACAAATAAGCAAAAAGCTCCAACCACAGTACTTTGTGATCGGAGCTTTTATTTTTATACTTTTATTCCGCTGTCAGCATATCAAGACCAGTCATTGCCAGAACTTTGATCGCTGCATTTAATGCACGTTTTCCTTCCGGACCGCCTGCCACATCAGCAAATGCAGCTGTGTGAGTACCGACACCTGCGCCCAGACCAATATAGAACTGAGCTGCCGGAAGTGCATGAGTTACGTTTCCTACGTCTGTGGAACCGATTCCCTGATCCAGAGTTCTCGGAATGTGATGCTCGCCAATGAAATCCATGTTGGCAGCCACAGATGCAACCAGTCTGCGGTCATTTCTAACGTCTTTGATGAGATTGCCTTCCTGTTCGATCTCAAGTTCGACGCCTGCACACATCGCAGCACCTTTTGCGCAGCGGTCTACAACAGAAATAATCTCTTTCTCAAGGTATTCTGCATCCAGCGCACGCATATTGAATTTACAGGACGCATGCTCCGGAATGATATTTACTGCCATACCGCCATCGAGAACGATTCCGTGTACGCGAGAGTAATCTTTAAAATGTACGCGCATTGCATCTACCGCATGCATCATGATCTGCACTGCAGAACCTGCACTGGCACCCATCCACGGACAAGCAGCTGTATGCGCCGGTTTTCCTTTGAAGCGGTAGATCTTATTTACTGCCGCAAATGCGATATCGTCTGCCATGGACTCATCGCTCGGATGCATGACGATCGCCATATCGATGCCGTCAAAAGCGCCTTCCTTTAACATGGTTACCTTGCCGACCAGAATCTCCTCTGCCGGGCATCCCATGATCTTTAAGGTACCGCCAATTTCATATTTTTCCATGATCTGTTTCAGCACAACGCCTGCTCCTGCGCCACTGGTACCAATCAGATTGTGTCCGCATGCATGTCCGATCTGCGGAAGCGCATCGTATTCACACATAAATGCAAATGTCATGCCCGGTTTTCCACTGTTGTACTCTGCCACGAATGCAGTGTCCAGAGAACCGTAACCGCGCTGTACGGCAAATCCGTGTTTCTCAAGCAAGTTACACAGAGCATCCTGGCCTAATTTCTCCTCACATCCAAGCTCCGGATGATCAAAAATAAAGGCACTGACTGCCTCAAATTCCTCTTTATGAGCATCGGCTAATGCTTCAATCTCGTGTTTGATCTGAATCATATCCATTGTAAAATCCCCCAATAGTCATTTTCCTACTATACCATTATACACGATTTTTCGCTTGTATCAATGCATTATTGCTTTATCATTTTCTCCTATTAAAGCTTGCCGTTTTCCTCAGAAATGTTATAATGGTAAGCAGATATCCATGATCCGTACGTACAGATTGGGTCATGGATGAAGTTTATTAAAGGAGATTTATTATGGCAACCTTATTCAAAAATGCAAACCTTGTTGACGTTGTAAACGAAACTGTGATCGCAGGCGCTTCTGTTCTTGTAGAGAATGGTATCATCAAAGAAATCGGCACTGATATTGCAGCTCCGGCTGATGCACAGATCGTAGACCTCGGTGGAAAGACCATGTTACCGGGTCTCTTCAACTGTCATGTTCATATGTGTTCCGATGCAGGTACAGGCGTTCGTGAAAAACTTTCTGATGCAGCGATCACAGTACGTGCACTTAAAAACCTGAAAACACTCATCAACTCCGGTGTTACATACATTCGTGATGCAGGTGCTCCGAACTTTATCGACGTTGACCTTCACAACGCACAGTTAAAAGGCGACATCATTGCTCCGGAAATGCAGACAGCCTGCAGATGCATCTGTATGACAGGCGGCCACGGCCATTCTGAAGGTCGTGAGGCTGACGGCGAAGCAGACTGCAGAAAAGCAGCTCGTGAGAACTTAAAAGCAGGCGCAAACTGGATCAAAGTTATGGCTACAGGTGGTGTTATGACAAAAGGTGTTGAGCCGGGTTCTCCGCAGTTAACAGAAGCTGAACTTCGTGCAGCGATCGAAGAAGCTCACAAATGCGGTGCTAAGACATTTACACACGCACAGGCTATGGAAGGCATCAAGAATGCGCTCCGTGCAGGTATTGATTCCATCGAGCATGGTTTCTTTATGGATGACTGGTGCTTTGACTGGATGAAAGAGCACAACGTATTCTTCGTTCCGACACTGGCTGCTCCGTACTGGATCAAATATTACGGTACTGCTGCAGGTATCCCGGATTACATGGTTCGCAAAGTTGAAAATACAATCGAAGCTCACGCAGATACATTCCGCCGTGCAATGAAGGCAGGCGTTAAGATCGCTCTCGGTACTGATGCAGGTACTCCGTTCAACAAATATGACAAGACAGCGTTCGAGGCAGTTCTCATGGTTGAAAACGGAATGAGCCCGATGGAAGCGATCAAATGTGGTACCATCCACGCTGCAGAACTTCTTTCTGTAAAAGATACTCACGGTTCCATCACAATTGGCAAGAAAGCAAACTTTGCGATCTTCGAGAAGAACCCGTTAGAGGATATTCAGGCTATGATGGATTGTGCAATGACAGTTCTCAATGGCGAGATCGTTTTTGAAAAATAAAAAACACCCACAAAACAGAGAAAGGAAGATCATTATGCTCAAAAGACCTTTGATTATTGATTGTGACCCGGGTATTGATGACGCAGAGTGCCTCATGATGGTACAAGGCAGCGGCCTGTTTGATATTCGCGGTATCACAGCGGTTCACGGCAATGTACCGCTTTCCCACACAGCAAATAATGCACTGTTTTTAAGCAAACTGTTTGATATGAACTGCCCGGTCTATCTCGGTGCCGAAGAGGCGATGATCCAGAGACTGACACGTGCAGAATATGTACACGGCAACAATGGTATGATCGATTTTGATACTACTCTTCCGGAAGGCGCGACATTCGCAGAAGGTCATGCCTGGGATTTCATCTGGGAAGAGGCCGTTCGTCAGAATGGTGAACTGGAGATCCTTGCAGTTGGTCCGCTTACCAACCTTGCGATCGCAGTTATGAAACACCCGGAACTTCCGAAACTGGTGAAAAATCTCGTGATCATGGGTGGCGCGATCCGCAGCGGCAACTTCGGTGTTTACTCCGAGTACAACATCGCTCAGGACCCGCATGCCTGCGAGATCGTTCTTCAGGCAGGTTTCCCGAGATTCACTATGATCGATCTGAATGCATGCAGTATGGCATACATTTCCAGTGACGAATGTGAAAAACTTCGTGCACTCCCGGAAACGAATGCATTCACTCCGCTGATCAACGCAATCCTCGATCACAGAGAGGTCAGCAAGAAGATCCTGATGGAAAAAGGCCTCAATTTCATTGCTGATGAACATCACCATACTTGTGATCCGGTTGCTGCAGCGGTTCTCATTGATGATTCCGTTGGTCAGTTCGTTGATAAATACGCATTCTGTGACTGCGTTGGCGAGATGACAACCGGACAGACTGTTATCGACTGGCTGGGATTTGCTCCGATCAAAAACGTTCGTATCCCGGTAGCGATCGACCGCGATAAATTTGCCAAGATTTATTTCGATTGTGTAAAGACTTACGATAAGGGGGGCTGCTAATATGTCTAAGAAAAGACCGATTATCATGGACGTAGACACAGGTGTCGATGATACCCTGGCGTTACTTTTAGTTGCTGCAGCAGATACTCTTGATCTGAAAGCGATCACAACTGTATTCGGTAACTGCTCCGTGGCAGATACAACAAAAAATACATTGAAAATCTGTGAACTGTACGGACTGGATGTTCCGGTAGCTGCCGGTGCTTATCGTCCGCTGATCGATCCTCCGATTGATTACTCCATCGCTCCGATGGTTGATATCCACGGCCGCGACGGTCTCGGAAACGTAGGAAATACACTTCCGGAGCCAACCAAACAGGCAGAAGCAATGACAGCTGCAGACTTAATGGCAAAGGCAGTAAAAGAAAGCGATGAGAAAGTTACCATCGTAGCAACTGCTCCACTGACAAACATTGCCACATTCCTTCTGGCTTATCCGGATCTTCACGATAAGATCGAGTGCATCGCTCTCATGGGCGGCGCTGCATTTGGCGGAAACCTTGGTTTCAGCGTAGAGGCAAACATTGGTCATGACCCGGATGCTGCAAAGATCGTATTTATGAATAAGATTCCGAAATACATGTTCAGCCTTGATGCGACCATGTCTTGTTTCATCACAGATGAGGAGAGACAGGCCATCGCAGACAATGGCGGAAAGACAGGTGAATTCGTAAAAGCCTGCCTCCAGCAGTATTCCGATATTTACAAAGCTCTCGGTGGACTTCCGGGCGCTGTGCTCCATGACTCTCTTCCGATCGCATGGCTCTTAGATCCGTCCGTTGTTGAGTTTGCACACTGCTACGTGGACATCGAGCTGAAAGGCGTGAAGACACGCGGCTGCACAGTAACAGACTTAGCGGGTTATACACAGAAACCGGCAAATACTTATGTTACAATGAAAGCTGACCGTGAAAAGCTGATCCAGATGCACATCGAAGCTGCGAAAAAATTTAACTAAATGATCCTGCCTCGGTACATGTTCTAGTGTACCGAGGTATTTTTTTGCTCCTCCAGCCATCGCATGGCGCAATGCGCCAGATACGCAGCTCCAATCGGAAGAACTCCTTCATTAAACAAGACCTTGGGATTATGGGCCAGGGCTTCCCCTCGTTCATCCTGAAATCCTGCTGACAAATAGATGAATGCACTAGGTACTCTGGCTGCGATCATTGCAAAATCCTCCGATGCGGATGCAGAAATGTTCGGATACGGAACTGCACCAGGCACATGTAATTCCTGCATATACCGTACCATTTCTCTTACCATTTCCGAATTACAGATCAGTGGCGGTACTTCCGTCAAGATTTCTACTTCCGCTTCTCCGCCAAACTGCTGTGCCGTATTTTCCACAATCCGCTTCATACACTGAAACAGAAAGTCCGGTATCTGAGGATTTTCCGCCCGAAGGGATCCCGTCATCGTCGCAGAATCAGGAATCACATTGGGCGCCGAACCTGCAATAAACTGTCCGATCGTCAGAATGCACTTGTGATCCGGGCAGCACTCTTCTGCAATCAGCTTCTGGAGTTCCAAATGAATCCTTGCTCCTATGTTGATCGGATCGACTGCCTCCGATGGATATGCTCCGTGGCTGCCTTTACCCTTGATGTGGATCCGGAACATATTAGAGGAATACATCATCGTTCCACTCTCATTGTACAAAAAGATTCCGAGAGGCATTCTTCCCGCACCTACATGATACGCCAGAGCCGCATCCACCTTTGGATTTTCCAAAATTCCATGCTCGATCATGTGTCTGCTTCCTTTTAATATTTCCTCTCCCGGCTGGAACATTAATTTGACGATCCCTCCCAGTTCATCTTCGCGTTCTTTCAACATTTTCGCTGCCGTCAGTAACATAGCTGCATGACAATCATGTCCACACGTATGCGCTGCCTTTCCGGTCGTTTCCGCAAACTCCAACCCGGACTCCTCCTTCATAGGAAGCGCATCCATATCCGCCCGAAGAAGAAGTACCTTGCTTGTCGAAGACTTATCCACAGATCCGATCATTGCTGTGATGCCTTCTCCACATTCTTTTGGCTCTATCCCATACTCTCGCAACCTTTTTATTACATATGCCTTTGTCATCGGAAGGTGCAATCCTACCTCTGCATGCTGATGCAGATATCTTCGGTTTTCTACCAACTCTTCATTTAGTTCTTTCGCTCTATCATAAAATGTCACAGTAGATCCTCCTGAAATGCAAAAATCCTAAGCCTGGTTAGACTTAGGATCATTATTTGCAATTTCAAGATAGTTATACTTATTTCGTTCTAAAAGATGTTCGGAAATAACGGAGACCTGCATTTCCTACCATGTGGCAATAGCATTCTCGTCCGTTCTCATCATATGTGATCGTTTCGTAGCAAGCATGGTCCCTGATTAAATCTTTACATACTTCCAACTGCTCCGGTAAGTATCCTTTTTCTAATACCGGGATTT